>CAZIIZ010000197.1:0-5865 GCA_964539225.1 uncultured Hyphomicrobiales bacterium
ACAATTCAATCAGGTGTTACAGGGGTTTTCCCTTCAAACTATGAAGTATTACAGATTGGGAATACTTATACATCGCCTGAGAACAGTCCAACGATTTTTCCTGGTGTTAGTTTGAACACAGTTCCTGCTACGCCTCCAACCACAGTTAGATATTCTATCGCCGGTCCAGGTAATCCAGGTGATCCAGGGTATCAGGTGATTTACGAAGCATTAGTGCCTAATACAACCAACATCAATATTCCTATCACTCCTGCGATGAATAACAGTAATTTACGTTTCGCCTATGCTAGAGGTATTGCTGCTAATCAAACTCCAAATGATGGTGGTTTGAATTTGTACACAAATCAAAGTCAAATTATTCCGGGTTCTTATACAGCATCCGCTATGACTTACGTACCATCAACAGGATTAGTAGGTGCAACTATGAACACAACTTTTAGTATCGCACTTGAAAGAGATATTGCAATAACTGAGATTATTCATCCGATACGTAATAAAAAATATGAAACCGTTGCAGGGCAGACAGCTTCGAAAATAACAGTTAAAAACATGGGTGTAGAGGCTGTGAAAGCATTTGACGCTTGTGCTGTTTATTTCAAAAAAGATGCAAGTGGCGTTTATCAGCCAATTCAATATGATACTGTTCGTTGGAGAATCAGTCCCGACACACTTCCTTTGCCAAGTGGACAAATTGCAACTATTGATTTCTCAAACATTATATTCCGAAGTTTTGGCGATTACAAAGTGCAATACAAAGTTAATTTTATTAGTTATGAAAGTCCATTGAATATTGATATGGATACTACTAATAATTTTTATCCGAGATTAGGTACTGCCCCTTGGGAATTTAAGGTAGCTAATTCAGTAGAATTATCAGTACTTAATGTAATAACTCCTAATAATAGGGATAAATATTATAGATATGTACCTCTTCACCCTGAAGTCGCTTATTTTAATAGTGGTATGATTGACACAAGTGGCGTTGCTGCTACAATTAGTATCTTTTGGTTAGATAATGGTATTAGACAATTTACCGGTTATTCCAATAAGACTACAGTTGTTCAAGACATTCCTTATGGCGATTACGGTTTAGGTCGTTTCCCGCTCGCATTTACTCCTGAACACGAAGGTACTTATGTAGTCGAAACTACTATAATATTTCCTAATGATCCTATCCCTGGAAATAACACTAAAATTGACACATTTAGAGTAGAAACTCCGATGAGCGGTACTTATACTATTGGTACTCGATTTGTTGATAGTGTCGCTACTAACTTCCTTACTTTCAAAGATGCTGAAAATGAAATATATAAACGCGGTATAAAGGGAGATATTACCTTTGAGCTGACAGATGCTTCTTATACAGTCGGAGATCCAGCGGCTAAAGATGTAGCTGCGATTTTAACTCCAGCTATAGATTTTGGTTCTGCTATCGCCGGTGCAAGAGAAGTAAGCTTCGCTAATCCTATTCCGGTAATTAGAACAATAAAATTTGTACCGTATAGAGACAAAATGTCATCTCGTAATAGCGTTGTGATAAATATTCAGAGCGGTATTGGTTTCTTTTTGGGCCAAAACCACTTTCCATCGAATAAAAATTCCGCTGTTTATAAAGTATTGACTTCAGAGGTTAAGAAATTAGCCAATCCTGATGGTTATTTTATTATTGATGGTGGCGTAAATAAATCTATCAGATTCAATATGAATACTGCAAGTAATATGCGTGTTCCTATATATTTAGGTAGCGGTGCTTCGAATGTTACAGTCAAAAATTGTATCTTCACAGATGGCAGCCCGACTCCTTCGTCTGCTGCATCCTTACCTGTAACAAATTGTAGTACAGAATCAGTATTCACATTCGCTGACGATGCACGATCGAGCAATAATCCAAGCACTACATATTCCACTGCAATTATGTTACGCTCTTTAGTAGCCTATGATAAAGTTGCACAGTCAAACATCAGAGGTTTAGACTCATTGTCCAATAATAATAACTTAATTGCTAATAATGAAATTAGTGGATTTACTTATGGTGTAGTATCTCTAGGTATTGGAGTATTGTTAGAGAACGTAAGTCAACGTCTCAAGACTTATTACAATAGGAACAATACATTTATAAACAACAAAATATTTGATGTAAAAAGAGCCGGAATCGTGGTTGGTTATGACTCTAATTCTATCATCAAAAATAACGTTATTTATAACATCAATGGTATTTCTACCAAAAATACATCTGCCGGTATTATTGTCGGCGGCGAACAAGATACTAATGAATACGGTTACAATTCAATAAATTTAACTATTGACGGTAATGAAATTAATAATATTACCGGAAATAAAGCTGCCTATGGTATTAAAGTTGAACAATTCTTGGCTCAATACCCATTTGGCGGTTCATTAGCTGATTATCCGAAAACAAATGAAAATGTCCATATTATCAATAACATGATTTGGGGATTAAAAGCAATTGATGCTAATACCGACATTTATGGTATTAGAGTATATAGTACAAGAAGTATTTCAGCTACAAGAACAGATTACTTAAATTCATTATATCCATTACTTCCTAGATACAAAGTACGTAATACTTCTATTATTAACAATACTGTAGTATTAGAGGACGAAACTCCTTCAATAGCTAATCAAGGAATTATAGCTGCTGTTGCTTTGCAAAATGTAACAGGTACTCGTTTTATTAATAATGCAATTGCTTTAAAAGATACACAAATCGGTTCAAATTGTAAAATTGCCACTTGCGTACTTTTACAATCTGATTTCCCACAAGCTCCAAATTTCATTTCCGATAGAAATGCTTATGAAGTTTCTCCTGTAGGCTCTGTTTATAGATTAGTTGAAAATGACTCTCGCGACAGAATTTTAGAAGAAGGCGAAATTTATGACTATAAATCTATTTTCCAATGGCAAAACTGGACTCAGCAAGATTTGAATTCTAAAGCCGGTATCTTTACTTCTGATATGAGCAAGGACTATACTACCAAAGGTTATCCTTCGTATAGAGTAACTCTATCACCCCTTCCTATTAGCTCTATTTTGAATAATTTTGGCGAAATATTATTTAGTGATTTAAATAGAGATATCGATGGCGTTGTTCGCGGTCAGTCTAATGATAGATTTGACATCGGTGCTTGCGAATTCTTAGGTAGATTCTATTCAGATGAATTATCTGTAGAAAATATTCTAGAACCACGTAAATATAAAACTGGAAATGGATTATTTGCTGATGCTGAATATATTATGCAATTACCTCCATACCAAGTTAAAACTTTAGTTAGAAATAATGGAACTTTATCCCGCGGTAATGTTCCGGTTAGAATGGAATTATTCTTAGAGAAACCAATAATTTCCGGTGGACCAGAATTTGTTAAAATTGATTCGATGGTGAAATTTATTTCTATAGCTCCTTGGGAGTCAAGTACAATAGTATATAATATCCCATCGAGCAATACAGTATTATTCCCTCGTACTTATCAGCAAATGATTGATTCGGGATACTGCACATTAGCACAAGTACCTGCTCAATTCTTAGCTATGAAAGATAATGTAACTCCAAGATATAGAATTGATATCAAACTTTTGATTTCTGAATCAAAAGCAGATAATGACGTTATGTCTAAATTTGTCAGATATTATATTCCACAAACTAACATGAAAATGTTGGTTACTGGCGAAAATATGGCAGTTAATCTTACTGGAGTAACTAATACAGATATTATAGCTGGACGTTTAAATTCCGATACTTTAAGAAAAAATATGAGTAGATTAGGCTGGGTTTCAGATACTGGTGCTACTTATAGATATGATGTATTTGATAGAGCTGGTTGGGAACGTCGTACCATTGATTATACCTTGTACAAAACTGTACTATGGTCTGATGGTATCGATACTTTATCGAGATACCAAGTAGCGGATATGCGTAAATTCTTAAATAATCCTATTACAAATGAGAAACGCAGTCTTGTAATTGGTAGCCAAGAAATGGCTCGCGAATTAGTAAATACTGATTATGTACAATATGATTCATCTTTTGTAAAAGATGTACTAAGAGGCTTGCCTGCTGATCCGAACACTCCTGTAGCTAATGGTTATTCAGGATATAAAGTTTTTGGTTCTACAGTCGGTCAAGGCTTTGAAGAAACTATTTTAAACACTCAATTCGTAGGCGATACTAAACCATTGCCTGGTAATTTGAAATTAGTTCCTTATGGCGATGCTGTTGCTCGTCAAGCTTATAAATATTTAACTGTTAAAAATGGTATTTTAGATTCTACTATGGGTATTGCTTCAGCAAGTTTAACAATGAATTTAGTTTACCTTGCTGTTGATTGGAGACATTGGAAAAACGGCGAAAGAATGCTTCGCAGTGTGAATGACTTCTTAATGCGTAATGGTGGAAATGTCGTTCCAGTTGAATTGTCAGCTTTTGATGCTTTGAAATATGAAAACAGAGTAGAATTAAGTTGGAATACAGTTTACGAATTAAATTCAGACAGATTCGAAGTAGAAAAAGCGACTAAAACTGCTGCTGGAGTTTCAAACTTCGCAACAATTGAAACAGTTTCTGCTAGCAACATTACTTCGGTAACTACCGAATATGGTCCAGTTAAAGACTACAACGTAGCTTCTGGAAACACATACATATACAGATTGAAAATTATTGATAGAGACGGTTCGTTCAGCTATGGACCTGAAGCAGAAGTATCTTATAGTGCTACTGAATTAGCAATTACTAAGGTTACTCCTAATCCAGTTACAAGTTCTTCTATCATCAGTTGCGTAGTTCCTCAAGAAGGAAACATCTCAGCGAAATTATTCGATGCTAATGGTGCTTATGTAAAAACATTATTCGAAGGTGCTACTAAACCAGGTGCAATGTCATTGTACTTAGAAGCTCTCGGATTATCTTCAGGAGCTTACACATTAGTAATTACAGATGGTACTTCTACTGCAACTCAACAAATTCGCATTCAGAAATAATCAATTTCTATCTTGCGAATTATATTTTTTAAAAGAGACTCTTAGGAGTCTCTTTTTTTATTTGGTATTTCCGAAAATATTATTTAATTTTGATATTAATATTTAGCAAATCCACAAATAGATATAGCAAAACATATATGAAAACAAGAATAATTATGCTCGGACTTCACAGTTTAATACTTTTACTGTTAAGTTGCTCAAGCCCCAACACTCAGAATTACAAGATAAAAAGTAATTATCAGATACTTACGGATTCCAAATCTTCTAAACCAATTATTAGCGGTGCTATCGAATGGAATGAATGGAAAGATAAATCTTTATGGAATTTAACTGCCATTGAATCTAAATCCGCTGATATTCTGCTTTCTAAATCAGTTTGCAGCGTAATAAATAATAATAATTATTTCTTGCTTATTTATGCCGGTTCTTGGTGCGAGGATTCTGAAAGCCAATTGCCAATAATTTCTAAAATATTCGAAAAAGGTGGATTGAAATCGAGTAGGTATCAATTGCTTGGAGTTGACAGGGATAAAAGGGGTTTCGAATTAGAAAAATTAAAATTTGTCGTAAACACAGTGCCTACTGTCATTGTATTATTAGATGGCAAAGAAATCGGTAGAATTGAAGAATTCCCTAAAAAGTCTTGGGAACAAGATATCTTATCAATTATCTATAAAAACTAATCAATTGTCAAAAAATATTGAATTAATTAAAAAAATAATCGTATATTAGTGTAACAAAAGTTTGTAACGCAATTGGAGAAAGTAATAGAGAATTGGTACTATACAAAAATATGTACGTTAATGAATTGAATGCTGATGGAAACACCAAGTCTTAAAGAGTTATCGTTATTAATTAAAGAGAATAACG
>CAZIIZ010000198.1:0-613 GCA_964539225.1 uncultured Hyphomicrobiales bacterium
ATTTGGCTAAAAAAGGTAAAAATCCATCTACTCCGATTAAAATGGGTATTGGTATGATTTTGCTTGGTGCAGGATTCGTATTTATGGTTGGTGCTGTAATGCAACGCGGTGGAAACAGCGAAGATATTACTGTGAAAGCAAGTATGATTTGGTTAATGATGACTTATTTATTCCACACTGTTGGTGAATTATTCATCTCTCCAATCGGTTTATCTATGGTTACTAAGTTAGCTCCTGTCAGATTAGCTTCGTTGCTTATGGGTTCTTGGTTCTTAAGCTCATTCGCTGCAAACCTTATCGCAGGTTTATCCGTGAAATATGTAGAACAACTTGGTGCATTGAATGTATTTGCTATCATTGCTGTATTCGTTGGTGTATGCGGCGTTATAGTATTATTCCTCTCACGTTGGCTATTGAATAGAATGCACGGAGCGGATTAATCCATATCTCAATTGAATTTATTCAATTAAAAATATTAAAATGCCGACTGAAGATATTGATAATATCGCAGTCGGCATTTTGATTTTAAAATTTGGCTCAAAGATGAGATATTATATAGAGTCTATTAAATATCAAGTGTTTTTTTTTATTCAAAAAAGGTCAAGATCGGAAG
>CAZIIZ010000198.1:623-5846 GCA_964539225.1 uncultured Hyphomicrobiales bacterium
GAATATCAAGTGTTTTTTCTTACTCTATAAAGGGTCTATCTCATAAGTACAAGAAATATATATATCGTCATACTGAGGTCTCAAAGAAAACTGCGTTTTCACTAAAAGAAAATGACACAGTACGTCTTTGAATGTAAATAATAATTTCGTCATTCTGAACGTAGTGAAGAATCTATTCTTTCTTCCGTATGTCATTAGGAGCGTAGCGAAGTATCCATAAATATTGGGGATTTACAAGGATGTGGATTCTTCACTTCGTTCAGAATGACTACTTATGAGACCACCACTTGAATATCTTTAGCATATATCGGTATGTGTAACAGTATTATTAGACTTTATATATTATTATCATTCTGCTTAGCATGCCTTCGCTCTGATGCAATATTTCCACATTCGAATCTAACATATCTAATCTGAATTGTTTTTGTATCTTTCCCGCGATTTAGTTTTTGAGCGATATCGTTCTTACGATTCAGAGTAGCAAATCTATCATTTTGCAAGTCGATGATAATACTATATACTTTGCTCGGTATGACGATATTTTCACTTACTATACTTCAGGAACACTCCAAAATAATGGATTCTTCTGGTTTTTCGTCGCAACTATGTTAAAACATAGGACAATATAAAATAAATATAATATTATACGAAATTTTTAAAATATATTCTATTACTTTCGTTTATTACTCCATATTTATATAGTTTTTTCTTTTAATAATGACGAGGTTACTATGTTTAAATTGCCTGAATTGCCTTTCGCTCCGGATTCTTTCGGTGATATATTTTCTGCCGAAACTTTTGAATATCATCACGGTAAGCATCATCAGACTTACGTAAATAATTTGAATAATTTGATTAAAGGTACAGAATTCGAATCAATGGATTTGGAAAGTATCATCAAAAAGTCGCAAGGCGGTTTGTTCAATAATGCTGCACAGCATTTTAATCATTCATTTTTCTGGAGTTGTATGTCGCCAAATGGCGGAGGCACTCCTACCGGTGCGATTCTTGCTGAAATTGAAAATTCATTCGGCACTTTCGATACTTTTAAAGAGAAATTTTCTGCTGCTGCTACCACATTATTCGGTAGCGGTTGGGCTTGGTTAGTCAAGAATGCCGAAGGTAAATTGGAGATTGTACAGCATTCAAACGCCGGAACTCCGATTACCGCAGACCAAAAGCCAATTTTGACCTTAGATGTGTGGGAACATGCTTACTATATCGATTATCGTAATGCTCGCCCTAAATTTATTGAAAAATTCTGGGACGTAGTGAATTGGGACAATGCTGCGAAGTTGATTTAATGCAATAAGTACGGCTAAGATGCTGAACGACATATTATAAATTTTAAGCCCCACATTCCTAAAAAATGTGGGGCTTAATTTTAAAATACATTCCAACGAATCAAAATAAATTATTTCTTTTTATTTTTAGTTGGTTTCACCCATTGTTCTTTATAGTAATCAGGACGTTCTTTAACTACTTGTTTCATAAATTCTTGACCATAATACGAACTTTTCGGATGGCGACCATGTTCATTGGATACGTCGTTGATATATCCGTCGTTGAATTTCATCACGAGGAATTCCCATAATTTTCTCCAACGTTTAACGGTTGATTCGGAATTCGAGACTGAATAATCTGTTAAATAATTAATTGCAGCGTCTTTATCCTTAGAATAAAGTTCCATAGCTGTTTTTTCTACAGCAGATTGATTCGCAAAGTATTTGCCTTCAATTTCCTGTTGTACTTTTTGAATATCGCCGAGCATTAAATTATATTTCTGATATGCCATATTTGCTACTAAGTTAAACACCCAAAAACCGCTTTCTAAACTAAAATTATCAATTGCGTATTTAGAAAATATTTCCGGAGTCGATTTCATACTTACGTATAGAGGATTATAAACTGTGAAAAAGCAATCGTCAGGACCATACCAGAAAATTCCTGCGATTTCGCGAGGCATATTTGATCTAGCTTGCGTACAGAAAGCGAATGCAGACTGCTGAGTGGCAATTGGACGCTCCCATAGATATTTTGTTACTGTATCGCCATCAATCTTCCATCCGAGGGCTTTCCAGCGGTATGGGCATCCGTAAGGACCGGCTGCTACACCTTTTGTCATATCGAATTCAGTTCCTTCGAAATGATCTCTCATAAAGCTGATAGCATCCTGAACCGATAACTTCTTATCCGGTTTGATAAACAGTGGATAAGGTTCGGCACCTTCTACGCATCTCCAATAATCAGATGACAAATTTAATGAAGGAGCAGAATGGCGGAATAAAGACCATACTCTTCCTTCGCATGCTAATAGTCCGCTGAAATCAATCGGGCAGTAAGCATCTGCAAATTTGAACTCTCCGGCTTTTTTCGGGTCGTAATATTTTTTAGAGATTGCAAATTCTACAATGTCTTTAGAATACAAACAATTTTCAGGGTCGTTTTTCGGGAATTCTCTGATGCGAGATTGATTAGCGTGAGCAGCAACATATCCATCAGGAATTCTACGAGCTACCCAGTTAGCACCTTTTATACCGGGACCTTTGCTAATCATATCAAGTATCCATGCTTCATTGGCATCTGCAACCGTAAAAGATTCTCCGCTACTGTAATAACCGTATTCAGCTACTAAATCGCCCATTATTTGAATTGCTTCGCGAGCAGTTTTGGCTCTTTGTAAAGTAATATATATCAAACTGCCATAATCAATAATTGCAGTAGTGTCTTTAAGTTCTTCGCGACCGGTGAAAGTAGTTTCGCCGATAGCTACTTGATATTCGTTCATATTGCCCACTACTTGTAAAGTATGAGGCACTTGCTTTATTTTACCTAAGAATTTACCGGTATCCCATTCATACACATCAAGCATATCTCCGGGTTTGTGATCTTTCGCCTGCATATAGTAAAGCGGTTCCATAAATCCTCCGGCATCTGCATTGTACGTAACCATTACAGATCCATCAACCGATGCACCTTTAGTAATGATAAAGTTAGTACAAGCATTCGAAATATTCGGTAGTAATAAAGTAGCCACTAATGCCACCAACACAAAATACTTGGATAGTCTCATCAAATCCCTTTCATTTATATTTTAAAATTATAATAATCAAATTTAAACAATTCGCAAATTACTGAAAAATAAGCAGAATTTCAAGAAGAAAATAAATTGATGCCAGAAGTGTTGAATAATTGAAGAATTATCGTTATATTGAGATTCGTATATTGTATCAAAGTAAAAAATCAAGATTATGTTAAATAAATTACACAGATTTACGAATGATTCGTATCAAAGTAAGATTTATTTGCATAAAATGTAATAATTTTATAGATTAATGTAAATATTAATTGGAAATATGCTAAAACATAGATATTTTTGTAGTTTTCTATGAACTTATAAAAGTGGAAGCATTTAATAGGTTCGAGAAAGAGTCTATAAAATTGTAGTTTTCTATGAACTTATAAAAGTAGAAGCATTTATTAGGTTCGTGAAAGAGTCTATAAAATTGTAGTTTTCTATGAACTTATAAAAGTAGAAGCATTTATTAGGTTCGTGAAAGAGTCTATAAAATTGTAGTTTTCTATGAACTTAAGTATTTGATAGTTCATAAAATGGATTTTTGTATTTAATTAAATTGATAGTTTAAAATATTGTTAATAGATTTTAGGAGAAAATTTACAGATGGGAACCTTAGAAAGGATTCGACAAACCTCGCCATATTTATTGGCGGCATTTGCGGTGATATTCATTGCATTTTTCGTAATTTCGGATATGGATCCGAATACGGTATTTAGAAATAGCGGAAAAACTGACGAAATCGCTATTGTGAACAAAGAAGCAATTTCTTACAAAGACTTCGAAGCGAAAGCTCGCAAAATGGAAGAACAGCAAAGAGATGCTCGCAAAAACAACCCGGATGCTGAAGAACCTGATGGCAATCAGTTAAGAATGCAATTGTTCAATCAATTAGTTGATCAAACATTAATCAAACAAGAAGCAATTAAAGCCGGTGCTAACGTGTCTGAAGGTGCTGTATTGGATATTATGCTTGATTCAAATCAAATTCCAAATGATTTAAAGCAACCATTTACAGATAAAGATGGTTTCCATTATAATTCGTATGTCGAAATTATGACAAATCCTAAAAAAGCATACGAAAAAGCTAAAATTTCACCTGCTGAAAAAAGAGAATTAGAGATGAAATTGAGAGATTTCTTCCTTGATGCTCAAGAACGTGTTGAAATGCAATTATTATATACAAATGTTCAAACCTTGGCAACTACTGCCGGTGGAGTTGTTTCTCCGTTGTTCGCTCAAGAAATGATGGTTGCTGATTCTTCTACTGCTAATGTAGAATATGTAGCTTTTGATATTAATGCTATTAAAGATGCTGATGTAAAAGTGTCTGATGAAGAAATTAAAAAATATTACGAAGAACACAAAGAATCATATACTCAGAGAGAGCAAAGAAAAATTAAATACGTTGCTTTCCCAATCGTTGCTTCAAAATCTGATAGTGAAGTAGCTGAGAAAAAAGTAAAAAGAGTATTTGAGTCTCTAAATACAGCTAAATTAGAAGGTAAATTAGACAGTATATTCAAAGAAAGACTTCGCGACAACACAAGTGAAGTTGTAGAATTTACTCCAGTTGCTCAAATGAATCCAAGACTATCCGGTCTGATTTCAAGCATTCCTGAGGGCGAATTTGCTGGTCCTATCCCGATGCCAAACGGATTCAATTTCATCAAACTTGATGGCAAACGTACTAATAAAAATGAAGAAGTAAAAGCAAGTCATATTCTAATTAAATTTGGTACTGACTCTGCTGCTGCTAAAGCTAAAATTGACGAAATCTTTGCTAAAGCTAAAAAAGGCGATTTCGCTGAATTAGCTAAAGAATTCTCACAAGATCCGGGTTCCGGTGCTAAAGGTGGTGATTTAGGTTTCTTCAAACGCGGTCAAATGGTAAAAGAATTCGAAGAAGCTGCTTTCGGTGCTAAAATTAATGAATTAGTAGGACCGATTAAAACTGATTTCGGCTATCATATAATTAAAGTAGCTGAAAAGAAATCTGAAGATATAGAAGAAATTAGCTATAGCTCTATTATCGTAAAACCACAGATTTCAAAATTAGCAAAAAAACAAATTGTACGCATTGCTAACGAAGTCGTAACTTTAGTTAACGAAAAAGGTATGAAGATTGATTCTGCTTTGAAACAATT
>CAZIIZ010000199.1:0-5839 GCA_964539225.1 uncultured Hyphomicrobiales bacterium
ATATAAGTCATAGAACCAAAAAATACAGAACCAATGCTGATAGCTTTTAATAGCATTTCGGGAATACCGGCTTCTAGTATAGTTCCGATTTTAGCTGCTCCCAGCCCTTGAGCTAAGGAATGGAAAGTAACAGCCGTCGGAGTATTATCTAAGAAGCTACTAAGCAAACCGGAGGCGTAATAGAATTGAGCCGGATCTTTCACTCCAAAGGAATTCGCATTAGTTTTTAGATAAATTAAGCAAGGCACCATTGTAATGAAAATGCCTAAAAACAAGTAGGCGACCTCAACAATAGGACTCCATTCAAATTTATTTCTCTGACGAACATCCTTTTTAGTATTTATTAGCGAGAAAGCCAACATAAACAAGATAAATCCTTCTCGGACATAAGAAGTAATGTCGCCGGATTTGATAAAATCGAATTTTGAAGGATTCAAATATGCTACAGCGAATACGACTCCGGCAAGCCAAAGAAAATTTAAACCGCCTTTCATCGTGATTTTGTTAGTCGCTTTCATGTCAGGATTCCTGATTTCAGCGGACTCTTTAGCTAATGCTCGCTTATCTGCGATGAAATAAAGAATAATTAGCAAGATATTTGCAAAAGCCCATTCCGGCAACAAATTCATAAACCAACCGAATTCTGCTCCACGAAGGTACATCATAAATAATGGAGGATCTCCCAATGGAGTCAGCAAACCGCCGCAATTAGCGACGATAGCGATAAAGAACAAAATTGTATGAACTTTAAACTTACGATGTTCATTTACTTTCATCAATGGGCGAATCAATAGCATTGCCGCACCAGTCGTCCCAAAGATCGAAGCCAATACCGCTCCGATTAAGAGAATTGCTGTATTAACCACTGGTTTGGGATGGCTATGCACTTCAATTAGAATTCCTCCCGTGATTACAAATAATGCACCAAGCAGAATGATAAATGGGATATAATCATATAAAAGAGTTTCTTCTATATGGAAAAACTGTCCTTGCATCGTGAACCAGATTAATACTGGTAAACTCAATAATCCTGAAACTATCAGTTTGTTTTTGTTCGATTCCCAGAAATGTTCAGCGAAGATTGGCATCACTGCGATTGCTAATAGCATCAATGCAAACGGAATCGCTAAATAAATCGGGACTTGAAAGAGTAAATTCTCCATTATGCCTCTCAATTTTTATAATAAAATATTATATTTTTCAAATTATTCCAAACCACAATTTACAAAATTTACCCAATAAATAATAGCGAAAAGAGGACAATCAGCTCTAATTTAAGAATATCACCTTAATCAAATAGCTATATCGTGATAATTATTCAAAGTTAACGCCTAATATCGCAAAGATTGAATTTGAATTTAGGCAAAGATAAAATAATAATCTATCTATTTCCTCAATACAGACTGTTTTTGTATAAATTTAAAGAGATAATATTAATGGCGAAAAGCAGAGTGAATTTATTAGAGGGCAAGGAATCAAGCGTTCTCTTGAGATTAACAATCCCTATGATATATGGTTTCTTAAGTGTGATTGGAGTTAGTTTAGTCGATGCTTACTTTGTCGGAAAATTAGGCACGAACGAATTAGCAGCATTCGGTTTTATTTTTCCGGTAATATTTACATTTAATGGACTTATTATCGGGATTGGCAATGGCTCATCAGCATTAGTGGCTAAGGCATTCGGAGCCGGAGATTTACAACGTACTCGCCGATTAACGACCGATGCCTTATTATTAGCTATTACATTAATACTAACGCTCTCATTAATTGGTCAGTTTACGATAAATCCGCTTTTTACATTGCTCGGAGCTAATCATGAAACTTTACCGATTATCGAAAAATATATGCGGATATGGTATTTGGGGGCAGTATTTGTAGTATTCCCGATGATAGGTAATTCGGCAATGACTGCCGTAGGCAACACTCGTACTCCGGCGAATATTATGCTGTTAGTTATGCTATTCAATTTAATTTTCGATCCAATACTGATTTTCGGATTTGGATTTATTCCGAAGCTCGGATTTGAGGGTGCGGCTTGGGCTACTGTACTTTCAAGATTTTTCGTATTGTTCTTCTCGCTTTATGTACTGGCTAAACGTGATAATATTATTACTTTTGCAGTGCCTAAGCTCAAAGAAGTATTAGCGTCTTGGAAAGGGATTCTATATATAGGACTGCCAAATGCGGCTACCAATATTATCGTTCCATTGGGCTTCGGCATCATTACTCATTTAGCTGCCAAATTCGGGAAAGAAGCCGTCGCAGCAATTGCTGTGGCAGAACGAATTGAAGCTCTGTCTATTACAGTTCTGCTTGCCGTCGCCGTGTCAATGTCTCCATTTGTTGGACAAAATCTCGGAGCTAAAAACTACGATAGAATTCGTACAGGTTTACGCAAAGGTATGCAGTTCTCATTCTATTGGGGAATTTTATTATTGGTGGTTCTGTATTTCTCGGCAGAACACATAATCCAATTATTTAATACAGATCCAATTGTAATTTCGTATTTCAAGCAGTATTTCCAAATTGTTCCGTTCAGTTATTGCATTCTCGGAGCATTATATATTAGCGGTGTTACGTTGAATGTCTATAACAAACCGTTTCATTCGGCTTTGCTAACATTAACTAGAGTATTTTTTGCTTATGTACCATTAGCCTACTTGCTGACATATTTATTGGGAATAAGTGGGATATTCTATTCAGCATTAATTGCGAACGTAGTAACCGGAATTTTAGCAATTCATACCCTGAACAAACAAAGCAAACATATCTTTTCCATAGAAGTATAATATGTAGATCAGTCAGTACAATGTTAAAGATATGCGTTGTGCTAATAACTATTTAATACATTGATTTTTAACGGTATTTTAACTATTTTCTTTGCTATAAGTTCGAAAAATATTTACTATATTTGAATACCTAAAAATTGAAAATCGTTTTATATTTATAAATCATTTTATGAGGTAAATCCTATGATGAAAAAGTTTAACCTAATTCTTGCGGTAATTCTTTGCTCTGCCGTAAGTTTGTTTTCCCAAACCGGATTAACTATGCCTGCTGCAAGAGTCTTGAACGAGGCAGTAATGAGCGGCGAAACAACTGTGTTCCCTGTGGGACAGTACAGTTTTACAGAATGGGCATCTACAAGTACTACCGGTACTTATCCTGCAAATATGTTGTTTTACGTACTTAGTGCTACTTCCGATCCTGTTATCGCCAATGATTTAGGTTCAGTATATGCAGATATTTATAGTTCCTCCGGTACTGGAAAAATCAATGGTCGTGGAGCTGATGGTATATCATTAGGCAACGGCGGTTCTAATAGATTAGGTGCAGTTATGTTGGCACTGAATACTACTGGTAGGGCTAATATTAACGTATCTTGGGCTGCATCGACTGTCGTAGCAGCTACTAATTCATCTAATGCTAAAAAGGTATATAGCTATACTTTGCAATATAGAATGTCTGAAACATCTACTTGGACAACTGTAGCTAATAATACATTTAATTCTTCAGCGACTATCAACGTAACAGAAAATTTTTCTGGTATTTTACCATCAGAATGCGAGAATCAACCCCTTGTACAACTACGTTGGATTTACTATTGGTCAAATACGACTGAAACGACTTCCGGAAGTACCCGTCCAAGATTAGGTTTAGACGATATTAATATTACTAGCTCTGCTGCTGATTTAAGTGCAATTGGAGTTCCTTCTCCGATTTATCCCGGCGATTTAGGAGCTGGAGTAGAATTAAATCCAACTTTAACTTGGAATGCCGCAGCAAATGCTACAAGCTATAGAGTACAGGTGTCATTAGAAAATACTTTTACTACAAATTTAGTAGATGAAGTTCAGACTACTACTTCAAAAGCATTAACAGCATTACCAAATTTCACTCAATATTTCTGGAGAGTGCAAGCGATAAATGCTACTACAACAAGTGCTTGGTCCACTACTCGTAGCTTTACTACTCTTGCAGTTCCTCCGGCAGTACCGGTATTAACTGCTCCGGCAGATTTAGCCACTGGACAAGCCCTAAGTACAACTTTATCTTGGGAAGCTGTTGCTAATGCTCAATCTTATAGAATAACTTTTGCTAATAATCCTGATTTTTCCCCTGTGGTTTTCACTACAGTAGTTACTACAACTTCTAGATTAGCTTATGCTCTTACTAATAATACAACTTATTATTGGAAGGTTCAAGCAATCACCGGAACAGTTTCTTCTGATTGGTCTCCGGTTCGTAGCTTTACAACTATTTTAGCTACTCCTGCTGTGCCTACTTTAGCTACTCCTGCTGATTTATCAACTGACATAGCTATCGACCCAACTTTAACTTGGAATACTTCTCTAAATGCTACAAGCTATAGAGTGCAGCTTGCGACTGAGAATACATTCGCTACTCCAACAGTTAACGAAGTAGTTACGACTACAACTAGAGCCTTGACTGGTCTTGCGAATAATACGCAATATTTCTGGAGAGTTCAATCCATAAATGCTGCTGCTACAAGTGAATGGTCTGTAATAAGTAGCTTTACTACTATTGCCGGAACTACTCCTTTAGCTGTTCCTACTCTTGCTACTCCACTAAATGATGCTACCGGATTAATTCCGGCAGTAACAATTTCTTGGAACGCAGTACCAACTGCGACAATGTATTTTATGCAAATTTCTACCGATAATGCTTTCGCAACTATCGTAAATGAAGGCAACGTAGTTGGTTTATCTCATTTCCAAAATTTAATGGCTTTCAATACTCCATATTTCTGGAGAGTAAAAGCTATTCGCAACACAGAAAATAGTGCTTGGTCTGAAGTTCGTACATTTACTACAATGGCAGCTTTGGCTACTCCTACTTTAGCAACTCCGGCTAATAATGCAGTTAATATGCCATTATCATTTGACTTGACTTGGACTGCTGTACCAAATGCAGAATATTACGAAATCCAAACTTCTTCTACTAGTGGTTTCGCTTCTTTCGGTTCTTCTACTTCATCTACTACTTCTCAAAATCTTTCTGGATTAGGCAGTAATGTTAATCTATTCTGGAAAGTTAGAGCTGTTCGTACTTTAGCAGATTATGGCATTGAAAGAAGTGCTTGGTCTGAAGTAAGAAACTTTACAACTGCTCCTTTACTAGTAGTTGCAATTCCTACTTTAGCCACTCCAGCTAATTTAGCAATCGGTATCGCAATTAACCCAACTTTAGCTTGGAATACAGCTTCAAATGCTACAAGCTATAGAGTTCAATTGTCAGTAGCAAATACCTTCACAACTAATTTAGTAAACGAAGTGGTTACTACTACTACTAAATCAGTAACAGGTTTATCAAACTCTACTCAATATTTCTGGAGAGTACAAGCAATTAATGCTGATTTGACAAGCGACTGGAGCGAAGTTCGTAACTTTACTACAGTTGCTGCTGCTTCAAGTACAACTAGTCAAAACATTCCTTTATTAGCTGGTTGGAATATGATTTCATCTAATGTTACTCCTCAGAATACTGCAATGTCAGCAATTACTTCTGGAATCTCTGCACAATTTAAAATAATGAAAAATGCTACTGGTCAAGCTTACTGGCCGCCATTTACAAGCTTACTTTCTACTTGGAATATTCATCAAGCATATCTCGTCAATGTGACTGCTCCTTGTACATTAACTTTGACCGGTACTCAAATAGTTCCGGAAACCACTCCAATTACTTTTAACACCACCGGTTGGACTTGGATCCCATATTACAGAACTACTGCTCAAGCTCCTCTTACAGCCTTGGCAACAATTAGTGGAAAATATAAAATCGTAAAATCTTCTACAGGTCAATCTTACTGGCCGCCATT
>CAZIIZ010000200.1:0-5838 GCA_964539225.1 uncultured Hyphomicrobiales bacterium
CGACGCTTAGTGCGAGAACAAGCCGAAAAAACAATACGAGAGGAATTAGAAACTGAGGAAATCATTACGAAAACAAATGTTCGTCAAAAGCTCAATAGTATCGAAACAGATTGCGGTATAAAAGGAGTTGTACTCTTAACTAATGAAGATAAAAAAGATAACTTTTGTAGATTCCGTGTCATTCGGAGGTCTCAAAGCAAACTTCGTTTTCACTAAAAGAATATGACACAGTTCTGCTTTGAGTGTAAATAATGATTTTTACACTTACGAGACAGGTTCTGTGTGCAAATAACGAACAATAGACTTGTTTAATTACTAACGAATAACCACTACGCTGTATTAAAAAGAAGATTCACTTAAGTAGGAGTAGATCTAATTCTTAAATAATTTCTACTCAGTAGTACTTTAATCGGGTATGGTTGGATATACCGAATGAAATTACATCACCGAATGAATTACATTCGACACCACGCCCCAAACCTCGAAATTCATTTCTTCCGTAATTTCTATCGGCTGATAATTTTTATTCTCGGCATATAGGAATAATTTATTCTGGATGTAATGTAGCCTTTTCACTGTTAGCTCGCCATTAATTACGGCTATCACGATACTGCCTTCTTTGGGATTCAAAGATCTATCGACTATCAAGATGTCGCCGGTATGGATGCCGACATCTATCATCGAATCGCCCGCTACACGCACGAAAAATGTAGCCGAAGGATTCTTAACCAAGAAGTTATTTAAGTCCAGCTTAGTTTCCATATAATCGTCAGCCGGCGAAGGGAATCCGGCACTTACCGACATCAAGAACATAGGCAATTTTATTTCATCGCATTCGTCCGGCACGAAAATATCCACTACTTTCACTTCGCTCTGCTTTTTGTCTTCCGATACTTTTAGTCTTAACATATTCTTGCTGATATTATGTTTAAAAAATTATTGTTTAAAAGTCCGTTGAATATGTATAAATCCGAAAATGTCATTCTGAACGAAGTGAAGAATCTAATTGTTCGCATTGAGTACCGGCAGTATTGCAATCCACGCTACGACCAAAATGATAATATTACGATTTATACTTTATCAACAGACAGTATATTTATACGAGACGAAAATACGACGTTAATTTGTATTTAGTATTTTATAATTGCTGAAATGAACTTTAAAAATTATGGATAATATTGACTTAATCGGCGAATGCTTCGAGAATTATCATTCCTGCATTAACTCAAAGGCAATTGCAAACCGGAATTTGGATTGCTCCAATTTGAATATAATAATTTTCAATTATCTTCGTTAGGATTCAAAATAGTGGAAATGAGGAATAGTAATTCTAATAAAAAAAACTCTTGCAATAGTCGATAATAATTGATAATTTGACGTACCTTAATTTTAATACAAGAGAAATAAAATGTTCGAATTATACTTATTCTTTCTGATATTTGGTGGAGGTCTGTTGGGCTTCTCTTTGTTAAGTGGCGGCGACGGCGGCGACAGTGGAGACACTCATCTGCATTTAGACGCTCATTCTGACACCGGAACCGACGGCGGACACAGCATTGAAATCACTCACTCGGCAGACATTCATACCGGCATTCAGCCTATAGGCGGAACAGATTCGCACGCAATTCAGCACTCAGACGGAGCAGATTCCGTTAAATTCTTTAGCTTTCGCAATGGCATATATTTCTCGGCATTTTTCGGATTGACCGGCACTGCTTTGGAACTTTTAGCTTTTAACTTCGTCTTTACTCTTGTATCTGCGATTTCTATGGGTACATTCTCGGCATACTTCGGATATAAATTAATGAAGTATCTCAAGGCGAACGAAAGCGGAGAAATGATGAATATCGGGAACCTTGAGGGCAAAGTTGCGACAGTAACATTGCCGATTCACATAGGCAGAAAAGGGAAAATCCAAATTAACTTCAAGGGACAAACCGAAGAAATAGCCGCAGAAATTGCCGATGCGTCCGACAGGACAGAATTCAAATTAAGAGAAAAAGTATTGATATATGAAATCAGGAATAATACAGCATTCGTGATAGAACACGAATATTAATTATATACATTCATTTATTAAGGAGAAATATTGATGTTAGAAGGTGTAGTATCATTAGCATTAATCGGCGTATTTGCGGTTATAGTTATTCTATTCGCAATTTCTCGATTATTATTAATCGCCCAACCGAACGAGGTCGTAATCCTTTCCGGTCGCAAAAGAGTTCTTCCCGACGGTTCAGTAGTTGGGTATAGAATTATCAGAGGCGGTCGTGCCTTGCGATTGCCATTTTTAGAAAAAGCAGCACGGATGACCTTAGAAACTATTCCATTAGAATTGAGCATACTGAACGCATATTCCAAAGGCGGAATTCCGCTTGCCGTAGAAGCTATCGCAAATATTAAAATTGATTCGAAAGAACCTGCTTTCGGCAATGCAGTAGAAAGATTTCTAAAGCGTTCAGAAGCAGAAATTCAGAAAATCGCTAAAGAAACTTTAGAAGGCAACCTTAGAGGCGTACTTGCTTCGCTTACTCCGGAAGAAGTGAACGAAGACCGCATGAAATTCGCTGAAGTATTGATGGACGAGGCAGACATCGACTTGCAAAAATTGGGCATTCAATTAGATACTTTGAAAATTACAAATATCTCAGACGATAGAGGATATTTGGATTCAATCGGTAGAATGAAATCCGCCGAAGTAGTATCGAATGCTAAAAAAGCAGAAGCCGACCGTCAAGCAGAAGCAGAAGAAGCTGAAGCATTGGCTCATCAAAAAGCTGAAACCGCAAAAGCTAAGGCAAAACAAGAAATCGAAACAGCTCAAATCGAAGCTAACCAAAACGTAGCTATCTCTAAAGCAAAAGCTAATCAATTAGTAGAAATCGAAAATACTAATTTCAGAATCAAGAAGGCCGAGTTAGAGAAGGAAGCAATTATCAAAGAAAAAGAAGCAATGGTAGCCGGGCAAAAAGCTCAAGTACAATTCGAACAAGAACTCGAAGAAAAGCGTATCGTACTTCAGCAAAAACGTTTGATGGCTGACGTAATCGAGCCTGCAAAAGCTCAAAAAGAAGCTGCCGAACAGGGAGCAAGAGCTGAAGCATCGCAAATTATTGCCGACGGCGAAGCTCGCATTAGTATATTGAAAAAGAATCTTGAGATATTCGCTGCCGCTGGCGAGAATGCCGAAAGAGTTTATACTTTGATTATGCTTCCGCAGATTATCGAAAGCATGACTAATACCTTGAAAGGTATTAACATCGATAAAATTACTATGATAGACAATGGTAACGGCGAGCAAGGCAATAACGGCTCATTCTCTCGATTAGTGAATCAAATTCCAGGAACAGTAGCCCAATTGGCAGAGACAATTAGTTCCGTTACCGGAATTGATATTCTGAAAGCGATGAAAGGCAATGATAATCAGAATTCAAATTGATTTTCGATTAAATAGTAATACTAAATAAGACCGTTGCAAAAGTCAAGAATCTTGTAGTTGTCATTCCTGCTAGCGAGTCTTTGAGCTGATTCATAATCAATCTTCTAAAAAACAAACCCCTAACAAATCTGAAAAGAGTTCGTTAGGGGTTTGTATTTATTGAGAATTGAAATAAGTAATTATTTCGTTACTCTTTCTAATCGTTTCATAATCGAGAAGATGAACGCTGCGGAAAGTAAACAGCAAACTATGAAAATAGACCATAATTGCCATAATTCTAACTTACCCCAGCCGATACTTCCGACTACTAATAATTTATTACCAACGGCAGTAGCTAATAGCCAACCGGACTGCATTAAGCCTTGGAAGCGTGGTGGGGCGACTTTCGATACAAAAGAAAGTCCCATAGGGCTTAGGCATAATTCAGCGATTGTCATAATTAAATAACTGCTTATCAACCAGTAAGGCGTAACACGAGCATAATCAGTTAATCCGGCAGCTTTTACATCTGTAGGAGAAACTAAACCGATGGATGCGATTAATACTAATACGAATCCAACAGCTGCGATAATCATACCTAAACCGATTTTTTTCGGAGTCGAAGGCTCTTTGCCTTTTTTAGCAAGCATCGCAAATATTCCCATAACTATCGGAGTCAATGCTACGATAAATAATGGATTAAATGATTGGAATACTTCTGGAGAAATTGAGTTGACAGAAGAATTCTGAGTCATAAAATAATACGAAACCGCAGCTCCGCCGACTGCCATTACAGAAGCAATGATTTTTCTCACATTTGTAAGTTCTTTACCGAATAGCATAACGACACCAGCTAAGGTGATGATAACTGCTAAAATTGATTCTAAAGTAAAGAATAAATAAGTGAAGCTGTCCACAGTTTTTGCGATATAATCACGAGCAAAGAAGGTAAGAGTCAAGCCATTTTGATGGAACGACATCCAGAAAAATATTACTACCGTAAATACTAACGATAGAGCCGCTACTCTTGGACGTTCTTCTTTGTTAGAAATTTGGAAGATCCAAGAAATGAACGCTACGTACAAACCAATAGCAAGACCTAATTTGTAATCGCCAACAGTTAAATAAACCAAGTAAGCAGTAACTGCCATAGAGAGAATTGAAATAGCAGCACTAATTGAGCTTTTGCCCGATTTCTCAGTTGAAGCTTTAATATCTTTTTTAGTTTCAGTTGCAGTTTTTGTGTCAGCTTCTGCTACAACAGCTTTATCTTTATTTGGTAAAAACTTATAGAATACCAAGTAAACAGTTAACGAAATTAACATAGAAATAGCTGCAATACCGAAAGCGTAATTATAACCTTGCGAAAATACATCCACATATTGTGCGGCAAAAGCTTTAGCATCGGTAACAGTAGCTCCGCTTAATGTTACTTTGTTAGCCAAGATAAGGAAATCGTCAACTTTCACTAACGAACCTTTTAATACTTGGTGGCACAAGGCAGGCAAACTGCCGTCGTGAGCGAAACCTTTGCTATGCAAGAACCAATTTCTAATGCCTGTCGCAGCGAATGGAGCAAAAAATGCACCTACGTTGATACACATATAGAAAATCATAAACGCATTATCTCTAAGCTTTTGGTATTGAGGCGGATCGTATAATTGACCAACGACAGCTTGAAGGTTGCCCTTAAACAGACCATTACCGAATGCGATAGTGAATAAAGCAATAATAGTGAATGTTAATGGCATATTCGGCATAAACAGCAGAATATAACCGCCTAGCATACAGATTATACCGAGCATAATTACGAATTTGTACTTTTTGGTTAAATCCGCAACGATACCTCCGACTAAAGCCAAGGCATAAATACCGAAATAAAACCAACTATAAATATCGCCGGCAGCCGCTTCGTCTAAACCGTAACGTGCCTGCAAGAATAGCACCAATATTGCCATCATAGTATAGAAGCCGAAGCGTTCTCCCATGTTGGCTATTGCCGCTACTAAAAGCCCTTTCGGGTGATTCTTAAACATTAATCCTCCATTTGAAAAATTATTTATAAATATAATGAAATAATCTAAACTTTACAATCAGTTAATAAAAGCAACTAATACAAAAAAAAGCTAAACACTAGCTTAATCATTATTTTGCACTTCTATTGTAAGCAATTTACTGATTTTTCACGAATTATAAAAACTATTTTTTATTGTAAGCCACTGCAAAATTATTTCGTCAATCAATAATAATGTATTTCGTCTAAATATTCGGATAAGCATATTTGTAAAATAAATAACGGAAATTAGAATTGAATACATATAATTGGTTAATTGTGGGCTTAGGCAATCCAGGCACTAAATACGCCGGCAATAGGCATAATATCGGATGGATGGCGGCAGAAGCGTTTTGCAAAAAGCACA
>CAZIIZ010000201.1:0-4407 GCA_964539225.1 uncultured Hyphomicrobiales bacterium
CTCGCTTGTATGATTATTCAGATTTAACTAAATATATCACAATTACTTATATATCTAAGGAATCGGGAAATAAAGAAATTACGGATTTCAATTCGGTTTTGCCTAAGGGCAAATATTATTTAAGATTTGCTGCCGATGAAAGTTACTTCCCTAGCGGTGCTTACATTTTGACTTTAAAAACTAACAATAGATTTTTCTCTCAACCTTTCTTGTACGTGAAATAATGAAAATGACCAAAACAATAATCAGTATAATTATAGCAATATTTGCTTGCTCGAATTTGTATTCGCAAACAAATTCTCAAACAATAGATACAACCCGTATCAAATATAAAAATCCCGAAGGTACTGAGTTTTGGCTCTGCTTTGAGAAAAATTTTAATGAAAACAAAGGCGATAGCTTGTTTTTAGAGTTGTTCTTTTCGGGCAATGAAGATGCTTCAGTTGTGGTCGAAATTGATGGGCTTAAATATATTCGTAACATATTTGTGCCTAGCGGTACAGTTGCCAATATCAAGCTCCCAGTGGAAGCACAAGTAGTAAGCGAAGAAATTATTGAAAGGCTTGCCGTACACGTTACTTCCAACAAACCAATCTCGGTATATGGACTAAATCGTAGAAAGCAAACTACCGATACTTATCTCGGACTTCCGACCAGCGTGCTGGGTACTGAATATCGTGTCATGTGCTATACTTTATCTGAACAATTAATGCCGCAATTCGCTATAGTAGCCACCGAAGACAGTACGTCCGTTACCATCATAACGACTGTTAATACTACAAAGCATCCTGCAAAATATCCATATAAAATATATTTAAACAAGGGCGATGTATATCAAGTAATTGCTAATTACGAATCCAAAAGCAATTGCGATCTTACCGGATCATATATAAAAGCAACTAAGCCTGTGGCTGTATTTAGTGGTCATCAATGTGCTTATGTTACGCCAAGAATCATCGCTTGCAATCACTTAGTAGAGCAAATGCCGCCGCTAAGCTCTTGGGGAAAACATTTCTATATTGGTCTGCTCCAGCCTCGCTCGGTATATACATATAGAGTATTGGCGAATGAACCCGATACGAAGATATTCGAAGATAATATACTAATAAAGACATTAAATGCTGGAGAATTTCACGAAGCAAATTCACGCAAAAATATCCAAATATCCGCCAATAGACCTGTGTTAGTTGCTCAATATTCTCAAGGATTCCGCAATGGCGACAGCATCGGCGACCCTATGATGATTTTGATTAGCCCTACTCAGCAATTTTTAAAACAGTATCGTTTCGCTACTCCTATCAATGGCGAATGGCGACATTACGTCAATGTAGTGGTGCCGACAAAAGCTATACGGACACTAAAGCTAAATGGCAATGAAGTTGACAGTGCAAGATTCTCTCAATTAGGGATAAGTCGCTATTCAATTGCTTATATAGAAATACCATTCGGCTCGCATAAATTAGAAGCAGATTTACCATTCGGAATGTATTCTTATGGGTTCGGTTTTAAGTCCGATGCCTTTGATGCCTACGGGACAATGGGCGGGCAATCTTTCGTCGATTACGAACCTATTCCAGATACTTTAGCACCTATGGTGGAAGAAGAAATAAAAGGGAATATGATTAAAATTATCGCTCGAGACGACCGTACCGATGATTCTGGTTTGAAAAGGATTGAAGTTACGATGAGCGAAGGTCTAAAATTCAATATTCCTAAGATAGAAGAAGGAATGCCTCAGGCACAATTCTCAGTTGTTCCTGCTTCCGTAAATACCGAAGGTAAGGCACTGATTACAATTTACGATGCCGCTGCAAATGCCGAAACCTACACTGTTTGTTACGTATTTGATGCTAACCGAGGTCGAAATGTATTTATGTTTGCAAAAGGATTAATTGCCGAATGCAAGCCCGATCCGGGAGTTGAAATCGGACTATTTATCCGACCAACATTAGATATTCATTCAATCGATTTATCTAAAACTTCAAATTATCAGTTTATTGGAAAGTTTGGGTCTGAATCATTTGTTAACAATTCATTTGGATTATATTTAAGCAGAAGATTTTTCGAGAAAATCAATCTATCCGCTACCATAAGCTTAGAGAAGTATTCCGGCTCATTAGAAGCATTCGGGAAAATTGACAGTATTCGCGACGAGAACACAATGCTATTAAAGCCTTATCAACAATCTCAAACCTTGGAATTAACTGGATACAATCTGCATTTAGACACTCGTGCAGAGTATTACTTTAATACTACTTTTTATGGTTTGGGCGGATTCGACTTTGCCTTTAATTTCTCTGCCGACGTAACCATCAAAGATAAAATAATTCAACCAAACGACAATACATTCTTAGATAAAACTCGTGAACATATTAGCCCAAATGCTCCGACTAATTTATCAGAAATACCATTTTTGAGAGCTTCACTATTATTAGGCGGCGGAGCGAATATTCCGATAATCAACGGATTCACAGCATTCGCTGAAATACAATACTATTTACCTGTTATTTCATTATTAAGTGATTCTGATTGGTATTTGCATAGGTTAGCGATTATGGCAGGAATTAAATATAGATTATATAATTTTGCTTGGTCAATAGTCGCCGATGGCTACAAACAAGAATCGGCGACTAATCTGATACTTTAACGCAGTGAACTGTAGAATAATACTTTAATATTCTTATGTACTCCCCGCATACCGATTAACCGCCGATTTTTTTGATGCTTTTATTTACCAATTTTCGGTATAATAAATTAGAAAGAACGTGCAAAAAGCTCATCAATAGCATTTTTACCGGTTTCGTTTAAATCTCTAGTACCGGTTCCGCAGAAATGTAACTCAGAAATTGTCGGAGCTGAAACAGAGAACCATTCCACATTCGACCACTGATACCATTGATTTTTATTTTGATCGAATACATATAATTTTTTATTACATAATTTTGCGAATTCAGCTCCCCATCCAGTACCACCTTTTACAGTATTGTCTGGCATAATCTCGCCAATCACAAAGATTTCGTGGCTATTATTAATTTGATGCCAAATAGTCTGGATAATCTTTTGGAAAGTTGGAGTGTGAGGATAATTACGATTCATCAATTTAGAAATGTAATCTAAGCTAATGTCGCCATTTTTCAATTCTTCGTGATTCAAAATTCGAATACCGCGGTTACGAACTGATTCTCTGCCTTCAAAGGAAAAATTCACTTCGTCGATACCAAGTTTTTCAGCATTTTCTCCAAATGCAAATTCAGCACCTACAGCTCCGCCGGAGTACAGTATAACATCTTCTCTTTTCATAGATTTTCCTATTTTGTAAAAAATTCAATTAATTTTCAATAGTCGAAACACTTCTCATTTTATTATTACATTACCAAACTTTTCAATATATTTCTTCACTAATTCCCCTACTAATCAAAATATTCAAATTTGGTTAAGCAATATAAGGAATTATTAGCATTCCTGCAAATATTATTACACTCAAATATATGAAACAATTTCGATATCATTCCGTCTATGTATAACTTTAATATATGCAATTGAAGAATATTTTATAATTTTTAAATATATGGAGTATTTGATGTACAAATCAAAAATCATTCACAAATTATTAGGGGCGGCTATCGTGCTAACTTCTATTCTTATCGGTGGCTCGAATGCCTCTGCCGGCAGCAATTTCAAGCCGATTAAATTTGAAAAAGAAACCTTGCCTAATGGTCTAAAGGTAATTTATCACGTGGACAAATCGGCTCCAATCGTTACTACAGTAGTCCAGTATAATGTAGGTTCTCACGATGAAAACCTTAACAGAACAGGCTACGCACACTTTTTCGAGCATTTAATGTTTGAAGCAACTGATGCAATTCCAAGAGCAACTATAGACAAATTTGTGCAAGAAGCAGGCGGCGAATTAAATGCTTATACTGCTTTCGACCAAACAGTATTTCACTTTACTGTTCCATCGAATGAAGTAAAATTAGCACTTTGGATGGAATCGCAAAGAATGCGTAAACTGCACGTAAACGAAATTGGAGTAGAAACTCAACGTGGCGTAGTTACTGAAGAGTTGAAAATGAGAACTACTAATCAGCCTTACGGATCATTATTGAGCAAACTTTGTGCTCACATGTTCCCAGGGTCTGGTTATGCTTGGTCTGTAATTGGTAGCGAAGAACATATCAAAAACGCAACAATCCAAAATTTCAAAGATTTCTATGATAATTTTTATCAGCCCAATAACGCTACTTTAGTAGTAGCCGGCGATATTGATATTAAGGATGTTAAGCAATATGTACGCGAATATTTCGGACAATATCCTAAAGCTCCCGAACCAAAACGCAATGATTATAAACTTCAGCCAATTGCTAAAGAATATCGTGAAACAGTAATCGACGACAAAGCTCCTAT
>CAZIIZ010000201.1:4417-5826 GCA_964539225.1 uncultured Hyphomicrobiales bacterium
CCAACTATGATGGATGCAGATTTTTATGCAGCTACCCTATTGACTGATATTCTTGCTTCAGGCGAAAGCTCAAGATTCTATCAACGTTTGGTTGACAAAGATCAAGTAGCCGTAGAATCAGGCTTTTCTCCATTTATCTTACGTGGAGCTGGTGCATTTTTAGTCGAGGCTTATGTAGCGAAAGATAAATCTCCTGAACTCGTGGAAAAGATAGTAATGGAAGAAATCAATAAAGTAGTCAAAGACGGCGTAACCGACGAAGAATTAACTAAATCTAAAAATATTAGAGAAGCTCAATTCGTATTTGGCAAAAAAGACTTAATGGATAAAGCTCAAGATTTAGCTCGCTATGAAGTATTCCACGGCGACGCAGGAATGATCAACACAGAATTAGACAAATTTATGAAAGTAACAAAAGAAGATATAATTAAAGCTGCTAAAAAATATTTAGCAACAGATAATAAAATTGTTTTGGTTTACAAACCGAAACAAGACTAATTTCATAAATTAATTACTAATAAAGAATATAATAGAGGATATAATATAATGAAGAATTTGTTTTTTTTGACACTAATATCAATTTTTGCGGCTATAAATATGCAAGCTAAAGAGCAAGTAGATGTAAATACAAAACCGGAATCATTACCGGCTAAAGAGTTTAATTTCCCTGAATACGAAACTGTTACTCTGAAAAATGGATTAAAAGTATTCGTAGTTAAGGACGACCAACAGCCTACCGTATCATTCAGAATTCTGTTTAAAGGTGGATCTGTAGTCGAAGGCAAAAAAATTGGCGTTGCTGATTTGACAGCTCAAATTTTAACAAAAGGTGCCGGCAAACGCACGGCATTAGATATTGCGAACCTAACAGATGGTCTCGGTATCAATTTAAGTGTAAATAGTTCTGCAGACTTCAACACATTAAATGGCTCCGGTCTGAAAAAGCATTTAAAAGTATTGCTTGACTTAGCTAAAGACGTATTGACTGCTCCAACTTTCCCTACCGATGAATTTCCAAAATTACAGAAATTAATGGCAGCTAGCATCAAGCAAGAAAAATCTAATTCAGCTTCAGTAGCGGCTATTATTGGTCGCAAAGCAGCTTACGGTTTAGACCATCCTTATGCTTGCAAAGCTACAGAAGAAGGCGTAAATGCAATTACTCTTGCCGACTTAAAAGAATACTTCGCTAAGTATTTCATCCCAAATAATGCGACTATGTGCGTTATAGGCGATGTAAGTGCGAAAGAAGTGAAAGAAGAATTAGAAAAAAGTTTTGCTAATTGGAAAAAGGGAGCTTCTGTCGAAATCAACGTCCCAGCCCCTACCCCGATGCCACTCGGTGTGTACTTTGTAGCTCGTCCGGGAGCAGTACAATCTTCTATCAATGTCGTCACTAATGCAGTACC
>CAZIIZ010000202.1:0-5805 GCA_964539225.1 uncultured Hyphomicrobiales bacterium
CCCAATCAAACTGTTTTAATTTATACAATTCGGAAACTAATAATTTAAAGTCAAGTTCTGATTTCTGTTCTTGACTTTTTAGTTGAATGTAATTATTTAAAATAGAATTTGATCTTTCTAACTCTTTTGATAAAATTTCAAATAATTCTACAAATTGATTTTGTAAGGTCTTAGAGGTTAGTTGAATATTATTTAATATAAGAAAATTGTGAAGAATCTCTTTTCTTAAAATTGATTTTATTTTAAGCCATAATATAGCTGATTTATCTATACTAAATTCTTGTAAATCATTGCTCTCGAATTTATTCTTCCAATACTTAAAATCTTTCATCTCAATTCCTTCTCAACATTAAATATCTTCTTGGGTTTGCATACGAATAATATTTCTTTGCTTCCGGCTACGCTTCCCTTGCCGCCTCGACCATTTTGATATGTTTTAGTTTCTACTGTTACTTCTCTATATTTTGAAATCATTTCGACAATTACTTCCATAGTGGGATAGCTTCTGTTATTATAACTCATCAACCAATTCGGAATATTTTGAGAATATTCAAACATTAAATTTAGAGAATTTATAATATCATTTTTTTTATCAAAGCCGCTAAATATTTGCGGGTCATATCGTTTAGTGCCATTAATAAAATTTTTATCTTTCCAGTATTCTGTATATGTTTCCAATAAATGATAAAAACTTTGATAATCGGCGTGGCTATCGCAATATGGCGGATCGAAATAGACTAAATCAATTTTGTCATTACTCAATTTAGGTAATAAATCTAGAGTATTTTGATTATAACTTGTATTATCTTGACCGTTGTCAAAAATAGAATGATTATATTTCGCTAATAGCTCCAGAAAAATATCCTTTAACGGGCGAATCAGACTACGATTGCGCTTGATTCTTGCTTCATCTTTAGCATAATTGAGTGCTTGAGTATGGCAAAAATGCCCCATAGTTACTTTGCGAGTCATACTTCGATTCATTACCGTAAGAGCAAGAGCTTTTTTATAATTGCATTCTAATAATTGAATATTTGATCTGAAATTATCTAAAAATTTAGTTTCACCGAGTTCAAAGAAAATATTTGTATAGACATTCTGGAACAAATCGAATTCTTCAGAAATTGTATTGTCAGAGAATAAAAGTTCTAAATCTTTTTTATTTAATAAAGTAGAACTATTCTGAATTAGCGAAAGTCCAATCTGATGGTTGAAATTCAGAAAATCATTCGTTAATGTTTTAAATCCTAATTGTTTAAATAAATATGCAACTGACTGAGAACCAGAAAAAGCATCTAAGGCTACTTCTGTATTTTTAGGTATAAATTCATTAATCCAGAACCTCAAATTGTGTTTTGCACCTAAATATTGAGGTTCTGGGAATTTATATCCAATATATTTTGATTCTTCAAAAAGCATTATCTTCTAACAATATTTCTAAACTACGCTCAAGCCCTGATTTAATAATTCGGCACGTTCTGCAATTTTCAAATTTTCGATTACTTGCATCAAGCCGCCGTCGATTACATCTCGTAAACTGTAATTTTTGGCATCGCCTTCTAAGCGATGGTCAGTTACGCGATTTTGAGGATAGTTATATGTACGAATTTTCTCCGAACGGTCGCCGGAGCGAACCATAGATTTACGATTCGAAGCTAGTTCGTCTTGCTGCTTTTTCAATTCCAATTCGTAAATACGAGAGCGAAGCACTTTCATGGCTCTTTCTCTATTTTTCAATTGGGAACGCTCTTCTTGGCAATTCACAACGATACCGGTTGGAATATGCACCATACGAACGGCAGTTTCTACTTTATTAACGTTCTGACCGCCCTTGCCTCCAGCACGGAAAATGTCGATACGCAAATCGCCATCTTCGATTTGAACGTCGATATCTTCAGCTTCAGGCAATATAGCTACTGTAGCAGCTGAAGTATGCAAGCGTCCACTGGCTTCGGTGTCCGGCACACGCTGCACTCTATGTACGCCGCTCTCGAACTTCATAGTACCGAATACGTCATCTCCACTAAGCGAGAAAATAATTTCCTTGAATCCGCCGCGTTCGCTTTCGTTGAAATCAATAATTTCAAGTTTAAAGCGGTTAATTTCAGCAAATTTTTGGTACATACGATACAAATCGCCACAGAAAATTCCGGCTTCGTCGCCGCCGGTACCTGCACGCATTTCGACGATACAGTTCTTTAGGTCGTTCGGATCTTTCGGGATAAGCAGAATTCGCAAGTCCTCTTCCATTTTTTCGATTGATGCTTGGAGTTCGTTAATTTCTTCGTAAGCCATTTCTTTTAGTTCCGGCTCAGTTTCCGACGAAGCTACCATTTCTTTGCTGGAATCTAAATCGTTGCACATTTTAATATACTTTATGGCTGCTTCAGCTAATGGGGCAAGCTGTTTATTTTCGCGATTTAGTTCTTTAAGTCGCTTAATATCCGACACGAGGTCTGGATTATTAAGTTCGTTTTTAACGAAATTGACTCTTTCTAATATCGCAATTAGTTTTTCTTTCATATCGAGAATCCTGATTGAATTATTTACATGTTTCCAAACTACAAAAATAACTCAATTTATTGATTTTTCGAGGGATTATTTTTCTAAGGATGTTTGATGAACTTCGTTTATATATAAATCTCGAAAATATATTTGGTAATATTGAATCTATTTCGTATTTTTGTTTAGCTATTAAACAAAAATACGAGATTATTATTATCGAACATAATGTTTCCATAATTCACGATATATTTATTAAAGTTATTAATGCTTATATTGAATCCGAAAAAGTGCCTATCGAACTGCCGGACGGTTCGCTAGTTTATAAAAGTGAACTTCATACTGTAGTCGAAATTGGAAAATCTCCTGGTATCAACGTAACTGAGCTTGCTGATAGGCTTTCTGTTACAAAAGGAGCAATATCACAAGTTTCTAGAAAGTTAGAAAAGAAAGCGTTGATTACTCGCAATAAAGATTTTAATAATGATAAAGAAATTAGACTATATCTGACCACAAAAGGAACTATTCTTTTCGAGGCACATAACGATATGATAAAACAAATGAGTGCTGAAATGGAGTCAAAATTGGGAAATATTTCGCACGAGAATTATAAATTTCTTCAAGCATTTCTAAATGGAATATTAGATCATCTGCGAAAATAATTTTTTTCTCGTATTGTTCAGTAACTATACAATAATTACTTCGTATAATCATTTGAGCAATTGATAATTATAGAAAGACGAAAAGAATGATAAAATTAATTATAAAATCAGCTTTGTATGGACTAAATATGCGATTATTTAGACTTATGCTCCAGGGCATATATTTTAGTTTGAGTAATAAAAAATAAAATAATTTAACAAATTGTTTTGCTTCTACACAATATGGAGATTCATAATGTTAACTCAAAATACTTCAGATTTTTCAAAAATCGAGAAATCATATTTAACAACGATAGCGTTATTAGTGCCTATATTTATAATGTGTTTGTCGGGATTAATTCTGACTCTCAGATTCCATCCAAGCCACGGCACATTGCTCGAAGTATGGGGCATCGGTCGTGAGCTATGGCGAGAAATACACATATATTCAGCAATTATATCCACTATACTATTGAATTACCATCTATTATTTGTAAGGAAAAGATTATGGAAGGTGATTAGTTCGGGCAAATCCGGTACGAAATCAATTAAAGCATCACGGAATGTATTTTGGATATTCGCTATTTGTTCAATAAGCGGTTTTGTAGCATATATTTCTGGAATTTTGGATACAGAACTGCATCATATCGTTGAGATACACGATAAAATCGGAATTTTGCTTGTAATTATAACAACTCAGCACATAATATATAAATGGAAATCAATAGTAAAAGTAAGTAAAAATAGAATATTCAATAAAGCAGGAAATTAGGTAATGAGTAGATTCGACAGAAGCAAACATTTACAAACTAAGCATATTAAAATTGATAATCATATTTGTAAAGCCTGTTGGGAATGCGTGGAGGCTTGTCCTAAAAACGTAATTGGCAAAGTGAATTTATTTTTTCACAAGCATTCACATATAGATAATCCCGAAAAATGCGTTGGCTGTTTGAAATGCGTAAAAACTTGTAAATATGGTGCGATAATTAGTATTCACGAGTAGGTTAATTTTTATTGATAGATGTATGATAGAATTGATTGTACGTGGTAGAATCCTACCCATTATACACATCTTCGGCAATACAGGAATCTCAAACAACACCATTCACAAAGACGAAACAGAGCATTACTAAATCTCAGTGACTTAGATTAGCTACGCTGAACTCTAAGAAGAGTTTCCTGTATCCGCTCGAAGACTCGTTCCGCGGGAATGACAACTCAGAGAGATGTGTATATTGGTTAGGGTAGAATCATATCGAAATATTGGTACGAGTTGGATTAATAATATCGTAATTGTAGAAGTGCTGTAAATAAAATAATAAATATTGCGACGGCTTTCATTTGTAAGTATAGTAAACTTTTAGAAATATTTGGAAAATTGACAAATATGCCTTATATTTGTAGTTTTTGAATATAGTCTTAATGATTATTCTAAAGAAAAGTAGGAAAAGTCAAATTATTTAAGGTATGAAAATTATGCTAAAAGTATTTGTACAGGGACTGAAAGGCGATATTCACAATGTGGATTTGGAATGCCCGGCAAGCGAAATCCCTGAGATTTTCCCTGAATTTTTTGGTAACGTTAAAGTAAAAGGTATAATGCGGATTCTCGGCAAAAGGCATACTATTGAAGTAGTAGCTACTTGCAGTGCTAAATTGATTTGCGACATTACTTTAGAAGAATATGTAGAAGAAATTAAAACAGAAATCAATATTGCTTATATCGCCGATGGTGAGCTTTGTAATTTCGGATCAGACAGCGATGTAGCTGTCGCCGAGGAGCGAATTGTCCACCCCGACGAAAAGTACATTGATATAACAGAAGAGGTACGCGAAGAATTATGCGTAAATCTTCCGTTGAAAAGAGTTGCTCCTCAATATCGAGATAAGGAATTGTGCGAGATATTTCCGGAGCTTATTATCGATGACGAAAGTACACCATTAGACGACCGATGGGCTGATTTGAAAAAAATTAAACTAAACTAAATTTATATGCGTCTTAGCAATACTATTTTTTTTTAGTTCAAGAAATATAAAAATTTGAAATTAAATAATTAATATACATTTTATCTTTGAGGATATAAAGAGTTATGCCAAATCCAAAACGTAAACACTCGAAACAACGTAGAGACAAAAGACGTACGCATTATAAAGCTACGGCTGCTACTACTGGCAATTGCCCAAATTGTAATGCTGTTAAATTACCGCACAGAGTATGCCCTGAATGCGGATATTATAACGGTAGAAAAATAGTTGCTTCAATTGATTAATCTTATAAAATAAGGCAGGGATGTTTTACTTAGTAAAATATTCTTGCCTTTTTTATCCATTAATTGCAGAATTTGATGGGAAATAACAATTTAAAAAGTTTACGAATAGCACTCGATGCTATGGGGGGAGATTTTGCTCCTGAGAATGAGATTCTTGGAGCAATAGAAGTGTTCGCCAGTGGGAAAGCTCCTGCTGGATTAGAGATAGTATTCGTAGGCGATGAGCATAAGATTAAGAAATGCCTCGCCGCTAACGACACATCTCGAATGAAGTATTCTATAGTACACGCCGAAGAAGTCGTTACTATGAAAGACGACCCCACAGAAGTAATAAAAACCAAAAGAAAATCTAGTCTATACATAGGTGCCGAACTTCACGCCAAAGGCGG
>CAZIIZ010000203.1:0-5800 GCA_964539225.1 uncultured Hyphomicrobiales bacterium
TGAGTCTTCGAGCAAATCGTTCTTACGATTCAGCGTAGCTAAATACCGGAATCTACAATCTTAGAATTTAATGAGTAGTTGTTAGTTCACTTGTATTATCAAGTATTTAGATTAGCTTCGCTGAACTCTAAGAAGAGTTTCCTGCATGCACTCGAAGACTCGTTTGCAGGAATGACAACCCTAAAAGATGTGTAATGGTTAGCGAAGGGGGGGATGAAGAACATAAGTTCTTAAAGTCCCCTTTGAGGATTTAGTGGTTTTTATGATAAAGTGTCATTTTATTTTAGTGAAAACGCAGTTTTCTTTGAGACCTCAGAATGACTACTTACGGGACAATCCCTTATCATCGAGAGAATTTATTGCAAAATTGATAAATAGAACAGAAATCACAATTAACATTACTGTTTCTTTGGCTATAAATTGAGAGCTAACCATAGCATGAGAAATTGAAATAGCTAATCCGGTGAATGCTAGGAAAGGATAGAACTTTTCCTTTATGTTTATCCTTTTATCCCAAAATGCTAATTTTAAACTTACGAAGAAATAATAGAACACAAATATTGTCATTCCTAAAGTCGTAGGAGTACCTAAATTATAAACTAATTGCAGGAAACTATTGTGCGTAAATGATTTTCTAAAAGTACTTTGATCTTCTGATAATAGATTTTTGTGAGCATAAATTTTAGAAAAACCATTTCCAGAAATTGGATTTTCCTCAATTGCTCTCCAAACTGCTTTGTATTCGACTACCCGAGACATTAACGATATGTCCTTTTTCCCGTCTCCGGTAGAAATAAATTTCTTGTTTATCATGCCCCAATATACATCTATATTGCTTACTAAACTAACCGTCAATATTGATAATATCATAACTGCTACAAAGGAAATTGAAGCAGTTATGATTTTTTGCTTACGATTCAATGTGAAGAATAATAATAGGAATAGGAACATTTCAATTATCCAAGTTGTTCGAGCGAAACTGGTAATGACTATTCCAATGCAGAAAACAGTAAGAGAAAGCATTAGTAATTTAATAGAATATTCTTTGTATCTAAATAAACCAAATATTCCTAATATTGCTCCGAAAGCTAAGATAGTTAAGTTCATTCTAAGAGTTGCCTGAAGCTCATAAGCGAAGGTAGCCATAAGAGCAACTTCTCTAAAATGATATAATTGATAGACTGAAATTAGCGTTAAAGATATTGAAAGGATAATTATAAAGGTTTTTATGTTCGATTCTGATTTTAAATAATATCTATAAGGGAAGTAAAGTAGATACAAGCAATACAAAGAATATTCTTTGAACCAATCGAATAAATTTACATCATTTAGATATGCGATGATAACATTAAATAAAGAGAAAATAATAAATAATACTAGAAAGAAGTCGCCCCAGTTATTTACTATTTTCTCTCGTTTTACTAAAAGCATAGAAAGAAACCAAATCAATAGTCCTGACAATATATAGCCATATACAGCTATCTCCATCGGATTGATTTCCGTGTCTCGAGAAATTAAATATAAGGGTAGCATTGCGATAGTAGAGTAAACCCAAAACCGCGGATATATAAATGAGAATCCTACATAAATAATTCCTGATACTCCGGCTAAGACATAAAGCCCAAATGTATCTACTTGAGTGTTAGCTAATAAAACTAAAGGACACAAACAAATCAAGCCAATTATCCACCAACTAATTCGTGAATTTTTAATTTCAATTATTTGCCCGAGTATTTTATTATCAATTGGCTTCATATTAGCTAAGTTCCGATAAAAAGCTTTTATATTTTTTTCTAAATGATTTAATACCGTATAAGGCTAATATTAGCAAAATAGAGGTAAATGTAGCTCCTAATGTAGCTCCGGCTATCATCAAGCTTCTTTTCGGTTTTATTTTTTTATCCGGATGAATTGCTGGATCGACTACGGACAATGTCAATATTGCACGATTTTCGTTGATTTTAGCTTCTTCGTACATAGGCACCATAAATAATCTCAATTTAGATAAAGCTTCGAATTGAGTATATAATTTCATGAACTGTATCCCTTTCGCTGCCGCATCATTCTTAGTAAAATTACCGGCTAAACCTGGTTTGTTTTCTGCTTGATTTAGCTTTGACTTGAATGAATTTACTAACTCGGCTTGAGATAAAGTCATTTGATCTCTTTCGCCGTATTTTTGCTTGAAAAAGTCTAAATATATTTCATTTTTCATTACTTCGGATTTCATGTCCGAAACGGCACTTACGTAAGATTTGCCTTGTTCTTCAGGCGATATTATTCCGGTTTCTCTTGAATATTTTGCAATTTCAGTAGATAAGGATTCAATTGTAGAGTCCAAATTCGCTATACGAGTTTCCATATATTCTCGGTTGAATTTAGTTTCTGAGTGGTAAATGGATTTTGTTAATTCGTTTGCAAATCGTACATAATCATTTACCATATTAGCGACTCTGGAAGAATCTTTATCCGTAATACTTATCACATAGTTACCTTCAGCTTCTAACGATACAGTTAAATTCTCGGTAAATTGAGCAAGAATGTCTGAATATTTCAAATTTTTTAAATCTGCATTAGTATTATAGGTTTCTTTTAGATTGTATTTATTTATCATACTGTCGGCTAATGTACGGCTGGATAGAATAACTAAAAAGCTATATTGATCTCCGCCCTTACCGCCTCCGGCTAATTTTGACAATCCGACTTCTTTGAGTGCGGAGCTAAGTCCACCCATGGCTTGCTCTAACATGTTTCCGGCTGATTTTGGTGGCACTACATTAATTGAAGCTGAATACCAGTTCGGAAGACTAAGTGAATAAAATACAGAAGCCACAGCTACTAATATGGTTGCTATGATAATATACCATTTATGCTTGAATAGCAAAGCCACCATCACAAATCCCGAAAATTCGGTATTACTTTGAGGAGAATTATTCGATTCTTGATTCATTTCAATATTGCTCATTATTGACTAAAAATATCCACTTATAAAACGTAAAAATACGAAAAAAATAACTCTTTTTAGCATTTTTATTTTAACCTGATTTTGGAAATGTACGCCAAGATACCGACGAAAATCAGTAATAGCCCCGAAATTACGAAACAAATTTTCATCCCGAACACTGAAGCAATATATCCCGACATCAAATAGCTTAATAAATTGCCAATGAACGAAGCTCCCGAAGCCAAAGCCATCATTCCGCCCTTAATTTCAATCGGAATGCGTTTGTTGATGGCAGCAAACAAAGTAGGCACTAATGCAGCCACGAATAGACCGGTGATAGAACGAAGTGCTAATAATTGCCATACATTGCTTACGGCGAGGTGCATTATCAAGGTTATTCCGCTAATAATACCGGCTATGATTATTGTGTTATAAAATGGCTTTCTATCGTTGCGTTTGCCCCAATAGGGTGCAGTAATTACGCTGAATATTCCAATTACTGCTACCAAAATTCCGGTTATTGTAGCTAAATAATTTTTCGGTGGATTGAGTGATTCTACAAATAATGCGAATATCGGGTTAGCGAAGAAAATTCCGGCTTGTGAGATAGCGACCATTGCCAAAATGCTGATTAAATAAGGACGAGCAAATGCAAAATGCAAATTATCAAGTACAGAAACTCTTTTTTCTTTATCCTTGACGAATGCTTTTTCGTTCAAAAAGAAAATATTTATCAAAGTGGCGATTAAACAGAAAATAGATACGACAATAAATACTATCCTAATATTGTAAAAATCTGATATTATTCCGCCGAAGAAAGGACCAATAATATTTCCTGCATTTTGCGATCCGCTGAGTATCGCTAAAGCATATCCAGTTCGGTTATTGGGCGTATTGGCAGTCGCAAATCCCAAACTCGCAGCTACATAACCGCTAATGAAACCCTGTAGCAATCTGACTAACATTAATTGAAAAGGAGTATGAACTATAGCCATTAACAATACAACAATCGTTAGCCCAAAATTAGCACGCACAATCATCAACTTTCTGCCATATTTGTCCGCCAAAGCTCCCCAAATCGGTACTGCGATAATTGCACTAAAAAAAGGAGCTGCATATACGAAACCGCTCCATAATTGAATATCTGTAAGTTTGGTAGTACCTAATTCTTTGATATAAAAAGGGAGGAAAGGCATCATCGCACTCATACCAACCGAACTGACGAATAAAGCGAATGATAAAATCAAGAGATTGCGTTTCCAGAGATTTGTGTCCTTTTCGACTATAACTTTTAGTTTATCCGGCAATAAGCCGACTAATAATTCTAAACCGGTCAATTTGTTTGTCCACAACTAATTAAAGAACTATAAGAAGCTGAAGCATTGATAATTATTGTAATCAATGCTTCAGATAATTCGATATAGACTAAATAAGTGATTATTAACATTTTATAAAAGTTTTTCAATATCTTTTTCAAGCGATTCGGGAGTAGTGGTAGGGGCAAAACGATCGACAACGTTGCCTTGCTTATCAATTAAAAATTTTGTAAAATTCCATTTAATCCCATCTGTTAATACTCCGCCTTTGGCTTTTGTTAAATATTTATAGATTGGGTGGGCATTTTCGCCATTGACATCAATTTTATCAAAAATCTGGAAATTCACTCCATAATTTAGCGAGCAGAAACTTTTAATTTCTTCGTTAGTACCCGGCTCTTGACTCCCAAATTGATTGCAAGGGAATCCTAATATTTCTAATCCGCGATCTTTATACTTTTTATACAATTCCTGCAAACCCTCGTATTGTTTGGTAAATCCGCATTTACTAGCTACATTTACAATCAATACTACTTTACCTTTATAATCAGCCATCGGCTTATCGACACCATCAATAGTTTTCGCTTTGAAATCATAAATACTCATTTTATCTACCTTTTCTTCTGAATGTGATACAGACCAATTTATCCCTAAAACTGTTAAGAGCAGTAAACCTAATAACCCATATTTAATATTTATTATGTTACGCATATTTTTCTCGAATGAATTTCTAAAATATCAATTTATTATACTTACAGAAATACTACACGTTTGAGAAAATCAAATGTTGTAAAAAAAATAGCAATAACTAAATAATATAATAGTGCGAGCGAAAACAATAAATAGTATTAATGAAAAGTGATGTCGGTTACTATATTATTGGAATATTTATGATTGATTTTGTCGATTATTTCTGCTTTTCGCAGGATTAATTCATTTGTCCATACTGAAGCTGAAGATTCCAAATGCAATACTTTTGATTTTAAATAGCATACATTTATTTTATTTGCAGCTATTTCGCCAATTATTTCCGCCCAATCGGCTTTAATATTTTGCTCTAATACTTGTTCGCTCAGTCCTAATTGTTTCACTAAAGTGCCAATTAATTCTTTCATCGATCTTGCATCTTTATTGTACATCGCTATCTTCCTCTTTTACTTTTCCATCAATTATATTAAATAGTTTAAAACTTTCATTGAGTTCGATTCTGCTCAGAAAATCAATAAAATTTACTGATATTAATGTTTGAGCATTATGTTGCTTTACTAATTTTAGAACTTGTTCGATTCGTTCGTTATCCAATTCCGAGAAAATATCATCTAAAATTATAATCGGAGTTTCGTTCAATATTTCTTTTAGGAATCGGAATTCTGCAAATTTTATAGCAATTAGCAATGACTTGTGTTGTCCTTGCGAGGCGTAATCCTTCGCAACTCCGGAATTAATAATTATTTTCAAATCGTCTCTCTGCGGACCGAACAAATTAGCTCCACGGCGAAGCTCATCTTCTCGGTATTTAGCAGCGGTCAGAGTTAGTTGC
>CAZIIZ010000204.1:0-5772 GCA_964539225.1 uncultured Hyphomicrobiales bacterium
ATCTCAAAGACTTAGATTAGCTACGCTGAACCCTAAGAAGGGTTTCCTGCATCCACTCGAAGACTCGTTCCGCAGGAATGACAAATCAGTAGCAATATTAAAGATGTGTATAATGGTTAGCTCCAGAGACAGCCAACACCGTAGGAGTTGCACAATATTTGTCTGAAAATCTATTACCATATTAACAATGCCTAACTCTTGATACACGAACTTGAAAAACCATTTTTACGAAATATAAATTATAGTAATCAAAACGACTAAGTATATTATGTATTTGTTTGAGGATAATTACGTATTTTTAGAAAAGTTTGGGATTAATATAATATTATGCTTCCATTCACTTCATATAGAACAATAGAATCAAACTATATCATTTATAGATTTAGTTGTTTTTCACAATATAAGAACGTTGCAAAAGTCCTATTTTAGGTATTATAAATCAAATATTTGAAAAACGAGCTAATTAGTTATAGTTTGTTAATACGAGTGTTATAGATTCCTGCATTAGCTACGCTGAATCGTAAGAACGATTTCACTCGAAGACTCGTTTCGCAGGAATGACAACTACATGGTAGCTAAGTTTTACAACAGTCTTAATATTATTAAAAAATGGGAATTGAAGCTAATGGAAAATCAAATCGCAAGTTTTGACATACAAATAGAATTATACGGGGAAACAATTTCAGTGCAATGCAAACCAGAGCAAACGATATTGGAAGCTATGCTTATTGCAGACATTGATCCGCCGTATAGCTGCAAAATGGGAGCTTGTGGGGCGTGCCGAGCAAAGCTAATAGCCGGACAAGTGCAAATGGAAGATGCAGTATCATTAACCGATGAGGAAGTCGCACAAGGTTACTTTCTTTCTTGCCAAGCAATTCCGATTAGTCCGGCTTGTACTATTATTTTCGACTAACGGAATTGGTGATTTTTACAGCTTTTTGGAAATGTTCTCCGGGTTCTCTCGACACAGGCAATTTAATATATCCGCCGAATATCCATAATTGCAATTGGTCTGAATAATTTGAGCTGTATGTTTGACCGCTAATTCCTCCGGGAAGCGAAGTATAAATATACGGCTCGCTCATGTCAGAAATAAATCGACATGAAGCTCCGACTACTGCTTCGAAAGAATTAGAATTGTAATTATACTCTAAATTATTCACTGTAGAGCCGTTGCCCCCAACTCTAAATTTTTCCATTGTAAATGCTAAACTTAGGAATTTATCATTTGCAAATGGATGCTTCAATTCTACGTAGTGTTTATCGCCGTATTTCCAATCCAGAACAGTATTTGATTGGAATTTATTCTGCAATTTAGTTACTGTATTTTTGAATGCTTGTAGATATAAATCCTCTAAGGTTTGAATAGCCGAATTGTTATAATTCTTAATAAATGGGTCATTGGGATTGTTCAAGACTTCCATCAGCTTCATTGAGGCATAGCTTTGCAATCGCAAGTACATATTAAAATACTTATCGCCTATATCATCTTTGAAAGTTAATTCCAACAATTCTAAATATAATTGATTATAAATCATCGACGACGGCACATCGGTCAGCATAATAAAATCCCACTTTTTCAATCTTTCGAGAGCTTGTTTTTCGGTTAGGCTCAGTTGAGAATATTTAGAATTCAGCACGGGAATTATTTTTTTGATTATTTTCTCAGCCATAGGCGAAAACAAATCATATTGCATAATCTGAGCATCGCGAGCAGAATATCGGAACGCATCTCTAAGCAAAGTATCGAGTCTTTCGGCTCTCGACGGGTTATCCCAATAATTTGAAATAAAGTACGGCTTAGTATAATTCAATTTATTATTAGCAGCAAACAAGAAATTTTTATCCGGATTCAGCCAATAAGGCATATCGGTTTTGTCCATATATCCTGTCCATTCAGTTGATTGCATCCAGCCTGGATTCGGCAAATTAGGATTGCAATTGCTAGCACGAATCGGCACCGAACCGGCAGTCAGCATACCAATATTTCCGGATTTGTCGGCATATACGAAATTTAGCATAGGCGAATGCCAACGGCGAGATGCCAATTTGAATGTTTCGAAATCTTTAGCTCGCTGCATGGAATAAATCGGAATAATATCATCATTAGGACGGTCGCCAGTCCATTTATAAGTAACGCAAAAACGCTCCAAAAATTCATTAGATTTTGGATTGTTCATTGGTTTCTGTTTATGCGATTTGTTTTTTGACGATAAATTGTCCAAATGGAAATCAGAAATCACTCCCGAACGCAAAGTAGAACGTTTATAGTAAACATAGTTAGGTTGTTTTTTTACTTTAATAGAATCCATAGTGAACTTAAATCGTTTCGAACCGCTATCGCTTGCTATATAATTGTTTGGATTTTTGGAGTCAATTTTCTCGAAATAATAATCAAAATCGTCGCCCATAGCATTGGCTATGCCCCACGAAATATTATCATTTCTACCAATTAACATCATAGGAGTCCCGGCGAGCATTAATCCAGTTAAATTATAATTAGGGCAGGTCAACTTCGCCTGATACCAATGAGCCGGATTGCTCAGAGCCAAATGTGGATCGTTTGCCATCACGGCGATTCGTTTATTATTCTTCATTCTATTTACAGCCCAAGCATTGCTGCCGACAGCACTCGAAGGTCCGGCAATTTTCTCAATCTGCTGCTTGAAATTATCATAAAATTCGTGGCTCATCGCTATTTTAGGGGATTGGGTACTATCGTTCAGCTTAGATGAATCCGCAACCATAGCTTTGACTATCGGCGATGCCTCGTAGATATATGGAGCATCTAAAGGATATTTAGGAATCAAAGCGTTAGCTTTATCCACTCCGAATTTATCTGCGATTTCACCCATTACCAAATCCTGACGGAATCCGGCACTCATCTGTAAACTAATGTATTTATAGATAGCAATGCAATCGGTCTCATTCCACGGTTTGGGGAAATATTCTAAATTGTCGAATTCTAATGGTAGGCGATTTTTGTGTTTGTCGATGAAGAAATTTATTCCTTTAGTATAGGAGCTTAATACCGAACGAGATTCGCCGCTCATTACTCGCCAAGACTGTTCAGCCAAATCCTTCAAATCAAAAGCACGAATAAATTTATCGTAATTGACATTTCCATCGCCGAATATTTCAGCGGTCTCGCCCGTAGCCAATCTACGCAAATGGTCTAATTGCCATAAACGGTCCTGAGCTTGAGCATAACCAAGCATAAAGTACATATCTTGCTCAGAATCTGCTATAATATGCGGCACTCCGTAGTCATTTCGAAGCATTTGCACGTCTCGTCCGACGAATTCACTACTAAGTTCCTCATAATTCGGTGGTAGCGAATACGTAACGATACTAATAGCAAAAAGGAGGAATGCTATACTAATAATCAACAAACTAACTAATAATGCTGCGAATCTATTTGCTCGAATTGCCATCTTATTTTTTTTCTATCAATTTGATAAATAAACAATTGAATTTTTACTCAATTATTAAGTATGCAAAAATAACAATTTATCAGCGAATAGCATTTACAATTTTCTGAATGAGTGAAAAAAAATGCCTATACGAAGCATCTCTCTATGAATCTGAGTTCTAAGGAATCAGCCTTCCATGCCAAAACCCCATAATTATTTCTATCCATCATACACATCTTTTAGAGTTGTCATTCCTGCAAACGAGTCTTCGAGTGCATGCAGGAAATCTGTCTTCAGATTCAGCGAAGCTAATCTAAATACTTGATAATACAAGATGATTTATGATTACTGCTTAATTTTTCATTGTCTTAGCAGTCTGTTGAAAAAATAAAAATATTAGTCATTCTGAGCGAAGCGAAGAATCCAATACGGTCGTAACTCTATACAAGGTAATAGATTCTTCACATCATTCAGAATGACCAGTTTCCATAATGATACATTTTTAACAGACTGTTAGATTCCGGTATTTGCTCGAAGACTCACAAAACCGGAATGACAGTATTCATCGATATTGTTGAAGATGTGTATAATAGACAGAATTATTTACTAATAAATTAAGCAATCAAAATGGAGTAAGTGATATTAATTTTAAATTTATTACAAATCAAATTTAGTATAATCATATTTTTTTATTATATTTGAGTTTTTAAATATGTAACGAAATTTTTTATAATAATAAGATTGGAGAAATACAATGGAATTTCCTAATGATTTAAAGTACACCAACGACCACGAATGGATTAGAGTAGAAGGCAATATCGGAACTATCGGTATCACAGCTCACGCCGCTGGCGAATTAGGCGACGTAGTTTATATCGACATTGCAGATGATTTAACTGATATTACTTCAGGCGAGAACTTCGGTACTATCGAAGCTGTAAAAACTGTAGCGGACTTATTAGCTCCGGTAACAGGCAAAGTAACTGCCATTAACACTGGCTTAAACGATGCTCCTGAAACTGTAAACAACGATCCTTACGGCGAGGGTTGGATGGTAAAAGTTGAGCTTTCTAATCTTACAGAATTAGACGCTTTAATGGATGTAGAAGCCTACAAAGCCTTAATTGGTGCATAATAATTGATTTTCATATAGACTCATTCGGTTTCTTTAATTAGTGGTCGAATGAGTTTTTTTTTTATAACATTTAAACAGAATAGAACTATGAAAAAAGAAGATATTTCGCAATTACGCAGAGAATATAATTCCGGCTCATTCACCGAAAATAATACTGCCTCTTCCCCATTTGATCAGTTTGATAAATGGTTTCACGATGCTAAAGAAGTCGGAGTGTTGGATCCTACAGCTATGGCAGTATCCACGGTGGACAAAAGCGGAATGCCTTCGTCGAGAGTAGTTTTATTGAAGAGTTTCGACGAAACGGGATTCGTATTTTTTACAAATTATGAAGGCAGAAAAGGTACAGATTTGGCTAATAATCCCAAAGCTTCGATTCTATTCTTCTGGGATCAATTAGAAAGACAAATCCGTATCGAGGGCGAAATTGAAAAAATTAGTTTTGAAGAATCAGAAGCCTATTTCGTTACTCGCTCATATACCAGCAAAGTTGGAGCTTGGGCTTCTAAGCAGAGCCGAGAGCTATCCAGCCGTTATAAGTTGCTTAGAGAAGTAGCCGTGGTGATGGCGAAACACCCATTGAACGTTCCGCTTCCACCATTCTGGGGCGGATATAGATTGGTGCCTACGTATTTTGAATTCTGGCAAGGTCGCGAGAGCCGTCTGCACGACAGAATTGTTTATGAAAAGCAAGGTAATGATTGGAATACTAAACGGCTATATCCATAACAATTAATAATTATATGCGACTTCTGAAAGCATAATATTCTGCACTTTTACCCCTATTCCTACTTGCAAAATATTATATCTATTGTCTTACTCAAAATGAGCTGAAGGTTAGGTGAATTTGCGTTATTTTTCTACTAAGTTTAGAAGATAAGGTATCTATAGCCAAAATGTCTAACATTTCCCAAATGTAAGCCAGCTGCTTCTAATGATTGCAAGCCATAAACCAAGAAAAAATAATATTCTTAGAAATTATCTATAATCTCAATATCAAATAAATCAAAGTTCAGATAATAATTATCCAAGGACTATTTTGTTTTTTTGGGGTTAATTGAAATTGCAAAGAATATAGGGAATTTTCGGGCTTATAATAAAAATGCCCAGCTATCGGGGGAAATTGATAGCAAGGCATGCAGCATAAAGAGGAAGAGACGGATAAACCGTCGAGCGAAAGACGAGACTCGAACTCGCGACCCCAACCTTGGCAAGGTTGTG
>CAZIIZ010000205.1:0-5769 GCA_964539225.1 uncultured Hyphomicrobiales bacterium
ATTGCAATATGCTCGACTTATTGATTAATAAGTTAGCATTAGCTTTTCAAGCATTTATTTATGTGTAAAAATTATTAAATAAGGAAAAATATCATGAGAAAAATTGTATATATATTTTTAGCAATTATTGTAATGTCGTGCGGACATAAGACTGAAGAGCAAGCTCCTACAATAACCAAAACCAACGATATAATTGAATTACCGAGCAATTCACCAATTTTGCCCAAACTCGAATATCATACTGTTAGCATAGAGCAACACCAACAAGAATTATCAACCTCCGGTACCGTGAAAGCAATTCCGAACAGTTTTGCTCAAATTGCATCGCCATTTTCGGGCAGGATAACTAAGTGCTTCGTTAAATTAGGACAGAAAGTGTCAGCCGGAGCCCCAATATTCGAAATTTCATCGCCGGACTTCTTCGAAGCCACCAGAGCATATTTTCAATCAAAACAAGAAATGCAACTGGGCGAGAAATTCTTGAATCGTCAAAGAGACTTAACAAAAAATGGTGTCGGGATTCAGAAAGACTTAGAGGAAGCCGAATTCGGATATGATATGAAAAAGAAAGCATTCGAGAATGCTACAGCCGGACTAAAAGTATTCAACGTTAATCCAAATCAATTAGTATTAGGGCAACCGCTTATCGTACGCTCGCCTATAGCCGGAGAAGTAGTCGAAAACAACATTGTATTAGGTCAATTCCTCAAAAATGATGCTCTACCTGTGGCATTAGTGGCGGAACTCAGCAAGGTATGGGTTGCCGGACAAATCAAAGAAAAAGACTTAGGCATAATAAAAAACCTTAAAGACGTAGAAATTACCTTAGCATCCGATGCTAAAAATATAATCAAAGGCAAAATATTCCACGTAAGCGAATTGCTCGACGAAGCTACTCGCTCCGTACAAGTATTAATCGAATGCGATAATAGAGATAGAATGATGAAGCCTGGAATGTACGTAACTACTAAATTCGGTAATATCCCTGAGGATGGAATTATGATTCCTACAGCTTCGGTTTTGCAAGCCGAAGGAAATTGTTTTGTTTATGTCAAACAAGGCAATAATAGTTTCGCAAAACGGAAAGTAGAAACCGGAGATACCGAAAACGATAAAATATTAATCAAATCAGGATTGAAGCAAGGCGAAGTGATAGTTAGCAATGGTGGATATTATTTATTAGAGCAGAAGTAATAAAATGGAAAAATTAATAAAAACAGCAGTACAACGCCGATGGATGATGGTAGCATTGTTCATATTATTGGGCGTGTTCGGATATTATTCTTGGACACAATTAGCAGTCGAAGCATATCCAGACATTGCAGACGTAACGGTACAGGTAGTTACGCAAGTGCCGGGATTAGCAGCAGAAGAAATTGAACAGCAAATCAGTATTCCTATTGAGCGAGCATTGAACGGGATTCCCGGTTTACATATTATGCGATCCAAAAATACATTCGGACTATCGGCAGTAATTTTAGTATTCGAGGATGGAGTCGATGACTATTGGGCTCGCCAAAGAGTGCAAGAAAGATTGACTGAAGTACAATTGCCATTCGGAGCTGTACCGGGATTAAATCCTCTGACATCGCCAACCGGAGAAATATTTAGATATTTAGTAGAAGGTAAGGGAACTGATTTACGAACATTAACCGATTTGAATAAATGGGTAATTATCCCAAGATTGAAGCAGATCACCGGAGTAGCAGACGTGAGTAATTTCGGCGGTATCACAACTCAATTCCAAATTGAAATCGACCCGATGAAATTAGATCAATACCATTTATCACTATCCGATATTACCGAAAAAATCGAAAAGAATAATGCCAATGCCGGCGGTAGTATGCTAAATAGGGGCAATCTAAGTTACGTGATTCGCGGTTTGGGGCTTATTAAAGATTTGAATGATTTGGGTAAAATTGTTGTGAAAACCGAAAATGGCGTTCCGGTTTATCTGAATGATGTCGGCAAACTGAAATACGGAAATTTAGAGCGTAAAGGTGTATTAAGCTATACAGATGATACTCGCAATACATCCGAAGGAGTGGAAGGCACTATTCAAATGCTTCGCTACCAGAACCCTTCAAGAGTATTGGAAAATGTACATAAAGCGATTGATGAATTGAACAACGAGACACTGCCGAACGGCGTTAAAATTCATCAATTTATGGATAGAACCGATTTGGTAGAAACTACTTTGCACACCGTTAGCCATACGCTATTAGAAGGAATGCTCTTGGTAATATTTGTATTGATAATATTCTTAGGCAGTTGGCGTGGTGCTATGTTAGTAGCTATAACAATTCCATCTGCACTTCTAACTGCGTTCATCTTAATGCACGTTACGAATATTCCGGCAAACCTATTATCCTTGGGAGCGATTGACTTTGGTATTATCGTAGATGGAGCTATTGTAATGCTCGAGACTATACTCAAGAAGCGAGAGGATCATCCAGATTTGGAATTAGACGAAGGCTCAATTATCAAGCGAGCCACAGAAGTAGCGAAGCCAATTTTCTTTTCATCCATCATTATTATTACTGCATATTTGCCGCTTTTCGCATTCGAGCGAATTGAAAAGAAATTATTTACTCCGATGGCATTTACATTGGGTTACGCTTTGATTGGTGCATTAGCTATGGCTTTGATAATAATTCCGGGTATTGCTTATGTAGTTTATAAAAAACCTCAGAAAACCTACGATAATAAATGGCTTAATAAATTAGGCAATATGTATTCTCAACAAACAGAAAAATTAGTAAATAAACCTAAAAAATTATTTTTGCCATTGGGTATAATAGTAGCGATGGCTATATTATTCGGAATATTAGTCGGTAAAGATTTCTTACCGCCATTGGACGAAGGTTCAATTTGGCTTCAAGTGCAATTGCCTCCGGGATTATATTTAGAAAAATCTAAAGAAATGACAGATAGTTTGAGATTGAAACTCAAAAAACATAAAGAAGTAACTTATGTGATGTGCCAAACCGGACGCGACGACGAAGGTGCAGAATCCTTCTCTACTTCGCATGTAGAATGTTCAATCGGACTAAAACCATACAGCGAATGGGAGAATGGCAAAACGAAGAATGATTTGATTAATGAAATGTCAAAAGAATTAGCTGCTATGCCGGGCTATGCCGTGGGATTTTCCCAACCAATTATCGACATGGTGATGGATCAAATAGCCGGAGCTCATAGCGATTTAGCCGTTAAGATATATGGCGAAGATTTGAAAGAGACTCGCAGAATAGCTGAAGAAATTACCAAAGTATTGCAAGGAATGCCTGAAGCCGAAGATGTGCAAATCGACCAAGAGCCTCCATTGCCTCAGCTCCAGATTAATGCCGATAGAGACAAAATTGCTCGCTACGGAATTAATGTGTCGGACGTAGCCGAACTCATTGAAGTAGCAATTGGCGGCAAAGCAATCAGCCAAATATTCATAGGCAATAAGGTGTATGATGTGATTTGTCGTTACGACGAAGCAAGCCGAAATACTCCAGAGAAAATCGGTAATTTGATGCTTACCTCAGGTACTGGAGCGAAAATTCCACTTTCTCAAGTGGCTGACGTATCGCTGAGTACCGGAGCGAGTACAATCACTCGTGAAATGAATAAACGCCACTTAACAGTAAGAGTGAATTTACGCAATATAGATTTAACTACATTTTTAAACGAAGCTCACAAAAAAATAGCAGCAAATGTGAAATATGATAAAGAGAAATATTTAGTAAAATGGGGCGGTCAATTCGAGAATCAAAACAGAGCTTACGCCAGATTGAGCTTCATTGTTCCTTTGGCTATGGCGATTATGTTCATATTATTGTTCGGAGCATTCGGCAAATTCCGTCAAGCTGGATTATTGATGGGCGTAGTGCCGTTAGCTTTATGCGGTGGATTGCTCGCATTATATGTTCGTGGTATGTCGTTAAATGTGTCGTCGGCAGTTGGATTTATAGCCTTGTTCGGCGTAGCTATCCAAAATGGAGTACTGATGATTTCGCATATTAATAACTTACGCAAGTCTGGAATGCCATTGAAACCGGCAGTTTTATCCGGCTCGAAGCATAGATTTCGTCCGGTATTGATGACTGCATCAGTAGCCGTATTGGGATTACTTCCAGCTTCATTATCCACCGGAATTGGTTCGGATGTGCAGCGTCCATTAGCGACAGTTATCGTTTATGGATTATTATTCGCCACAATAATCACTCTATACGCTTTGCCGGCTTTATATTATCTAATGGAAAATAAATATGAAATTAAGTTGCAAAAAGCGAATGTTAACTTACCAAACGAAGGAGCAAACTAATGAAAAATATTAATAAATTAGGCTTAATCTTGATTGCTATACTTTGCTTTAGCTTTGCACCAGCATTTGCACAAATTGATTCAAATTATAAATTAATCAATATCAACTTTCAAGAATATTTGAATTTAGTCAGCAAAAATAATCTCCAATTCGCATCAGAGAAATATAACGTAAGTATCGCAGAAGCAAATATTGAAGTAGCGAAAGTATTCCCCAACCCTTCATTATCGTTCGAATGGGCAGAAGATAGAGCTGATAGTAAGCGTTCAGGATATGGATTCACTACAGAGTTAGGCACAAGCATAGAATTAGGCGGCAAGCGAGCAGCTCGCATAGAATTAGCTAAATCCTCGCACGAATTGGCTAAGATACAGCTCAATGATTATTTTCGTAATCTGCGGACTGAAGCCTCAACTGCATATTTAGAAGCAATAAAGCAAGACCAAATTTTCAAGGTTAAGCAAAACTCTTATGATAAAATGAAATTATTAGCTCAAGCCGACAGCATACGATTTTCTCTTGGAAGTATTACAGAAACCGATGCGATTCAGAGCAAACTCGAGGCTGATATTTTATTTAATGAATTAATGGAATCGAAAACGGAATGGATTCACTCATTCAATCAGTTAATTCTAATGATTGGCATCAATCCTAAGGATAGTATATATTATCCAACCGGAAGCTTAATCTTCGATTCAAGAAAATTTGAAGTTGATTCATTAATTCAAGTGGCAAAAGAAAATAGAGCCGACATCTTGGCAATTAAGCAGAACAAAAAAGTATCCGAAAACGAATTAGCCTTAGCCCAGAAAATGAGAATTATGGATTTGAATTTTAATATCGGATTCGGCAATAGTTACGCAGTGCCGGGAGTAACTCCAGCTACTACCGAACTAAAAGCTTCAATCGCTGTGCCATTGCAAATATCGAATATATATTCCGGCGAAACTGATATAGCAAAATGGAAAATTAGTCAAATGGAGCTTTTATATAAGCAGGCTAATATTCAATTGGAAAGCGAAATTTATCAAGCATATAACCAATATATTACTTATAAACGCCAAACCGATAACTATCAAGGCGGACTTTTGGACAGAGCCAAAAATGTGTTAGACGGTAAAGTATATAGTTACAATCGAGCCGAGACTTCACTGCTCGAAGTGCTAAATGCTCAACGAACTTACAATGAAATACGAATATCCTATTATGAATCACTTTATAATTTTGCGGTCTCGTTGGTACAATTAGAAAACACTTCCGGAATTTGGGATGTGAATTTCTAAAAGATCTGATATTTGCAGAAATCGCCTTCGGACAGCTTCAAAGAACTGTCCGAAGGCTCGATTTCCTAATCTTCTCTTATCAATCTAATAGGCAAACCGGTATTGACAGAATCTTCCGTATATTTGAAAATATTCAACTCTTTAGTCTCGTTCTGTAAAACATAAACGACT
>CAZIIZ010000206.1:0-5765 GCA_964539225.1 uncultured Hyphomicrobiales bacterium
ATAGTCTATTTGTCTCGCAACTTTTTTAGATTCCTGCATCCACTCGAAGACTCGTTCCACAGGGATGATAACTCAGAAAGATGTGTATAATGGTTAGGGAGTTGAGGGAAGTGGATGACATTCATTTAGTTACTAACGTTTAACTCCTACGGAGTAAAGACGCAAATTAATCTTATACAGCGTAGCTGTTAAACGTTAGTAACATTGTAGTTCCGTAAGATTTAAACAACTCTGTAGGAGTTGCACTATTATCGATTATTTTCGGACTTCTAAAAATGTAAGTATCAAAATTAGGAATAATCTGCAAGCTTCGGAATTCATTATACGTAAAATTAGAAAAGTTTGTGAATAATTCAAAATATACTGTTTTGCATAATGGTATTGGTTTTTTTAAGCGGTTACATAACAAAAAGCTCATCTGTTTTGCTATGCATTACAGATGAGCTTTTATTGATTACGCTAAGAATTGAAAGTTATTTAGTAATTACTTTCAGAGCTTCTTCAGCAGCTTTCAGAGTTGGTTCGCCGGAGAGTTTGCTTCCAACGGCTTTTTGCATCCATACTTGAGGAATCAAACGTCCTTGGGTGCATATTCTAATCATTTCGTCGCCTAAGTTTTTGCCTTTGATTTGCTGTGCCATTTGGAATTCGATTAGATGTCCGATTGGATACGCACTTAGATACAATGGATTGTCAATCATGTGAGAATATACAGCAAGTATTGGTTCGTCTTTCGAGCCGAAAATATCTGCGAAATGTTTATTCCATACTTCTTTAGCTATCTCGATAGTTTTGTCGTGTAATTGATCTTTAGTCGCTTTAGGATTAGCATATAGCCATTTCCATACGTTCATATCAACGAGAGAAACGCCCATAATTTCGTAAGCAGACCATAAATTATCAAGAGCATCTAAAGATTCTTTATCTGGATTGGTTTCTTCTAAACCGAGCAGGAATAAATCTCTAACTTGGAATGTAAACGCCCAAGCCTCTGTGAATGCAGTATTAGGCACTCCGTGAAGCATCCAGAAGTCCACATCTTGTAGTGTAAGGGTTTGCTCTACGTTATGTCCTAACTCGTGTATGGCGATATTATAGCCCTTGTAGTTCATTCCGTCTTTGCCGATTCTAGTGCGTAAGTGAGCTTTCTCGGATTTCATTTCTGCTCCCCAAGCGTGTCCGGAACCTCTTGCACCGTCAACTGAAATTTTGGAAGCTATTTCTTTGGCTTTATTTTGAGTGAATCCAAGCTTCATTAAGATATTCGGTATGTCGTTTTCAAACGCTTGAGTGTTCGGATATTTAGCTTTAGTAATTTTGTCTAATTCTTCTTCGCTTATTCCGCTGCGAGATTTGAATCCATTGAACCAAATATCATAAGGACGAAGCTTTCTGCCTAATTTCGATTGTACTAATTTCCCAACCGAACGAATTATCGGCGATGATACAAATTTAGTGAAGAGTTCTTCTACTTCAGTCTGCGGGATTTCCATCTCTTCATTAAATTTTCGTTGGATAAATGTCGGATAAAATGGAGAATACTCATCCGCTGCTTTCAATGCGTTATAAAGTTTTACTATCCATTCATATCTTGTATTAGGTTCTTTATGTGCGGTTTTTTCGATTTTATTCTCATATACTTTATTTGTAACCGGATTCCACTGCAAGTTATCTTTATTAATTACTTCTTGAGGAATATCTTGAGAAATAATTCTTTTCATTATATCATAAATCAATTCTTGCTTTTTCTGTCCATCTTTATTGGAATATTGCGATTTTAATTCATCACGCAGATTCCAATGGCTGATTAACTTCATATCTTTAGGAAAATATGTATTGAATTTATCGTCAACGATGTTTCCCATAAATATATTATAGTCTGAGATGTAGGTGTCTGCTTCGGTTAAAATAGTAGAAATGTCGGCATTTACTTTCGCGGGGACTTTTGAAGTGAACATATCGCCTAATCTCGCTTTAGCCCATTCTTCCCTATTCCAAGTCATTCCATTTTGTGTTTTTTCGTCTAATGAATAGAAAGGATAGTTAAGCAAGATGTAAAATGCTATTTTGTTCTCAAATAAATCATCGGTAAAGTGAGTGGATGGGTCGTAAGCTCCAAACATCATATCAATAGATTGAATATCGCCATTGTCTAAATGCAAAGTTTCCTTCAAATCTAAATTCATTTTGTTGTTATGCCCACGTAATGTTTCCAAATAAGTGCCGATTTTGATTAATACTTGCTTGGATTCAGCTTCATTTTTGAAAGCGTTTGCTTTGCAGAACTCTATGAAATCTTTCTCAGAACCATCGGCTTTTTGCCAAAAGAAAGCGACTTGCTTTACGCCTTTGATACTTCCGTCTAACGCATTAATTTTCTTTAATTCCGACTGGGCGGAGCTAATTGTCTTTTCTGTAATCATTTGAATTGCCTTTGCATTACTTGAAAACATCATTACGCATACTGCAACTAAAGTAAGAAATTTAAGCATTTATTTTGCCTCATAAAATTTATAAATATTATTAGTTTCATTATTTTGCAAATATAATATATTTTAGCGAGATTAATATTATATGTTGTTGTTATTTAGTAGAGATTGTGATATTTATTGGGTAAATGAAGTTGTAGGATATTATGCGATTGGCTGGACTCGATTTATTTCGTATCATTCCGATTTGATTTTAGATAAAATACAATTGGAATGATACGAAAATAAATACAGAAGTGAATGTTATGCTTTCTTTTTGACAATGGAATATGCAATCAAACCCAGTCCCAACAGAATAAATGGAATACTAAGCAATTGCCCCATGTGCAAAATCAAACTATTCTCGAATTGTACTTGCACGGCTTTTACATATTCAATTAAAAATCGAGCTGTGAACATTATAATCAAAAATGTTCCGGTCAAGAGTCCGGGAGCGAATTTATCAGATTTTTTAAAATATAGGAAAAGCATTAATAAGAACAAAAGCAAATAAACTCCACCTTCGTACAATTGAGCAGGATGTCTCGGTATTAAATCTTCCTTGCTGAACACTACAGCCCAAGGCAAATCCGACGCTTTGCCAAGTATCTCGGAATTTACGAAATTCCCGATACGCACGCACATTGCTGCAAACGGAATAGCGACGCTCAATCTATCGGCAAGCCAAATAAATTTGAATTCTTTGTTTTTTCTCAAATATAATAACATACCAATCAAAATACCAAAAGCTGCTCCGTGGCTTGCTAATCCGCCTTCCCAAATTTTAAGTATGCGAATTGGATCGCTCAGATATACTTCTGGTTCATAAAATAAACAATGCCCTAATCTTGCTCCTACTACTGTCGCGATTATCATGTAGAATATCAAAGATTCTAACTTCTTCAGTTCTATTCCTTCTCGTTTAAAAATACGAATCAATACTTGATACGCACCGATAAAGCCGATAGCGAAAAGCAGTCCATACCAACGAATTGGGATGCCAGGAAATATCGTCGGCGAAGGATTCCAGATAAATGAAGCGATTTGCATTTCCATATAATAATTTCTCATTAAATAAAAAAACAGTTAGACGGATTCTGATATAATATAGTATAAGACCGTTGCAAAACTCAGTAACATTGTCGTTATAATTCCTGCGAAACGGGTCTTCGAGTGAATGCAGGAAATCATTCTTATGATTCAGCGGAGTTAATCTATAACACTTGTATAAATCAATGCTATAGGAATATATTTAATTAACCCGCTTTTCAAATTATGTTTTTATTGTTTCAGATAAATGACTTTTGCAACAGTCTTAGTATAGAAATCGAATAATGTTTGCAAATATTTGATTTGAAATATCTCAATGCAATCAGCCCGATTAAAATATACTTTATTATAATCGGGCTGATAATTATTTCGTAGCTTATTGTATAGAATCAAATTTAGAATACTACTCTGGCATTCGGAATTAATTTCCCGATTTCATCGATTTCTTCTAAAGTGAATTTATTTTTGCTAAGGTCTAAATTGTCTAATGCTTTTAGATTTTGTATAGAACTTGGTATATCCGCCAATTCGTTATTGCTCAAGTCGAGTTCCTCTAAAGCTGTAAGTCCGCCGATAGTTTCCGGCAAAGTAACTAAGTCATTTTCATAGACTAATAATTTTTCTAATTTTTTCAAGTTTCCAATAGAATCAGGCAAAGTTTCTAATAAATTTTTGTAAATTCTTAATTTTTCTAAGTTTACTAATTTTCCAATTGATTCCGGCAATTCGGTAATGTTGTTTTCGTGAGCTTCGAGCTTACGCAATGAAGTCAAATTACCAATATTTTCCGGTAAATTGGAAATTAAATTGTTCGAAATTCTAATTTTGCAGATGCTTTTCATATTGCAGAAGTTGTCAGGCAATTCTGTCAATTCATTATCGCTCAATACTAATACTTTTAGATTGTTCAAATCTCCAATTTCGGAAGCGATAGTTACGATATTATTATGGTTCAATCCGAGCCATTCTAAAGAAGCAATTTTTCCTATAAATGCCGGCACATCTTCTAGACTGTTCCAGCTGACTATTAAAGTCCTTAAATCTTTCAGTTCGGATAATTCTACGGGTAATTCCCCGATATTATTTCCGGAAAGTTCTAATTTTTGTAATTTTTGTAATTCAGCAATTTGCGGAGGTATATGAGTGATTTGATTATTCATCAAATTCAGCTCTTGTAAGTTTTTTAATTGGAAAATTCCTTCGGGAAAGTTTTTAAGATTTTTCAAATGCAGATCTAATTTATAAACATTTTCAGGTTGTGCCAATGCCTCATCTAAATTATGGAAGCATTCGACTGACTCTGCCGGATTGTTTGGAACTAAGCTCATATCACACCTCGACTTTTTTATAAATAATTATATAAATTATACATTTCAATGTTTGTCAAGTTAAATAAAAATTTTATTATATGCAAGATATATTTTTACTATTTATTTTTTTATAATTCTCTCAATGTTTACCTCGAATTAATTAAAGTATTATTGTGCAATTTTACTATATTTCTTGCAAATAATTTTGATTTGAAGTTCATTGATGTATTATTCAAAACGTTTTGGTGAGAAAGCACAATAACTGAGAATCTTGGATAGATAAACCGATAATTTATCGAACTTAGTTTATACTTCCTGTCGGATCGAAACGCCTACTCCGCCCCGAAGTGTGCTTGATTGTTATTCCGATATTTATTACCAACAACATTGTAAGTCAATTGCGAGTACAGCCAACAAATCAGTTATAACATAAACAAACATAGAGGAATCAACGAAAAATGCCTAATCCAATCGCACAAAATACTTGATAAACGTTTTGAGAAACAGCACACATGAAACACAGACTGAACTGTATTATCAATTCTGACAGAAAAAACATTAGAGAATTAAATATTCTTTAAATAACGACTAAAAGACATATTCAATTTCCTCAATTAATTGCCGAATCCATATTCAAATATTTCGCTCAAAGGAATTTCTAACTCTTCGAATAGTCGAGATTTAATCACATTTTTATCTTTATCGTCAGCATAAAATATTGTTTCCACGAATTCTTTATCAACCGAAAAATTCAAATGAATAGTTTGAGCTTTGGTATCGACCACCCAATATTCTTTCACTCCATAAGCTAAATACAATTCCATCTTTTTGCCAAAATCATATTTCGCTGTGGACGGAGATAGTATCTCTACGACTAAATCTGGAGCACCGAGAATACCACGATTATCTAATTTGTTTTTATCGCAAAGCACTATAA
>CAZIIZ010000207.1:0-5753 GCA_964539225.1 uncultured Hyphomicrobiales bacterium
AAACTAAAGATTCCGGTATTCCATGATGACCAACACGGTACAGCTGTTGTTAGTGGTGCTGCTTTGCTAAATGCTTGCGAATTAGTTGGCAAAAAACTTGATGAAGTAAAAGTAGTTTACAACGGTGCTGGTGCTTCCGGTATTGCTTGTGCGAAATTTCATATCAGCTTGGGAGTTAATCCTAAGAACGTATTAATGTGCGATTCTACCGGAGTAATTTACAAAGGTCGCGAAAAAGGTATGAATATCTTTAAAGAGGACTTTGCTGTAGAGACAGATAGACGCTCATTAGCAGATGCTTTCGTAGATGCAGATGTTTTCGTTGGATTATCTCAAGGCGATTGCGTTACTCAAGACATGGTTAAAACTATGAGTCACGATCCTATTATTTTCGCATTGGCGAATCCTGATCCCGAGATTGCTTATGATTTAGCTAAAGCAGCTCGCCCAGATGCAATATTAGCAACAGGACGTTCTGATTATGCTAACCAAGTTAATAACGTTTTAGGATTTCCATTCATTTTCCGCGGTGCATTAGACGTAAGTGCTTCTGCTATTAACGAAGAAATGAAACAAGCTGCCGCTTATGCTATCGCTGCATTGGCTAAAGAAGAAGTTCCTGAAACTGTTCAAAAAGCTTATGGCGTAAAGAATTTATCATTCAGTAAAGATTATATTATTCCGAAACCATTCGATCACAGAGTTTTAACTTGGATAGCTCCTGCCGTAGCTAAAGCAGCTATGGAAACAGGCGTAGCTCGCAAACCGATTGAAGACTTCGAAGAATACAAAATGCAATTGAATATCCGTATGGGACGTACTGAAAAAATTATGGCTCGTATGTATCAAAAAGCTAGAATTAATCCTAAGCGTATCGTATTCCCTGAGGGCGAGCAACCAACAATGATTAAAGCTGCTCAGATGAGCGTGGATGCTGGTATTGCTAAACCGATATTACTCGGTAGCAAAACCGTCATCACAAAACTTGCTGAAGAACACGGTTATGATTTAGACGGAATAGAAATTATCAATCCTATCAAATTTGAAAAAATTGAAGAATATACTCAGGAATATTTCAATCTTCGTCAACGCAAAGGTATTATTAAAACTGAAGCACGCAAGAGAATGAAAACTCGTCCGAACTATTTCGGTGCGATGATGGTTCACCTTGGAGATGCAGACGCTATGATTTCCGGTTATGCAGCCACTTATCCGGACACTATCAAACCGGCATTAGAAATCATCGGTAAAGAGCCAGGCTATAATAGAGTATCAGGTTTATTCGTAGCAAATGCTAACAACAAGAGTTATTTCTTGGCTGATACTACTGTAAATATCGACCCAAGTGCAGAAGATTTATCAGACATCGCTTTGCAAGCAGCAGATTTCGCTAGGAAATTTGATATTGAGCCTAGAGTTGCTATGCTATCATACAGTAACTTCGGTTCTTCTCCTGGAAAAACTTCTAAAAAATTAGAGAAAGCAGTATCATTAGTTAAAGCAAGAAATCCTGAATTAATTATTGATGGCGAAATTCATGCTAATATAGCTCTTTCTACTGAAACATTGAGAGAAGTTTATCCATTCAGTACTTTGAAAGAAGCTGCAAACGTGCTAATCTTCCCTGATTTGAATTCAGGAAACATCGCATACAAGTTAATAACTAAAATCGGCGGTGCTCAGACTATCGGACCTATCCTTTTAGGATTGTCTAAAGCTGTTCACGTAGTGCAAAACGGCGAAAGCTTAACTACCATCGTTGATATGGTTGCAATCGCTGTAGTGGACGCACAGTCTAAAGAAGTATAATACTATAGATCGTTATATAAAAAAAACTCCTCTGATGGATTCAATTCGTCAGAGGAGTTTTTTAATTTTGTTAGCAGAAATTATAATTTCACCCCAACGCCTATCAATGGAGAAACTAAAAATTTCCTACCATCAACGTTGTTATTTATATCTGAAAAATTCTTATTAGTTAAATTTAGTAGCGTTCCGGTAAACTCCAAATTAATATCTACAAATTTATTTAATGGCACTCTGATTCCTAGATTAGCAGTCGCCGATAGGCATGAAGAATAGTTTGAATTCCAATCCCAAGACGAATGTAAACTAACAGACGAATATGAATGAATCACCCAAACTTTTGGAAAAATTACTCCTGCATACATTCCTAAGGAAGCATAATCGAAATCTGTACCGGTTTGAAGAAAGTTCATCGTCGGAGTAATGAAAAAATTATAGTCATCCTTCACGTCATTCAAATAAATGGTAGGCATCAAAGCAAAACCCCATCTACTCGTACCGCTATAATTATTATTGGGTATCCAAGCTTTGGCTTGAATAGTAACTGTTTCGGTTAATCCATACCGAAGCATCAAGCATTCACCATCGGAAAAATTACCATTGAAAGCCGATTTACTCGCTTCTGGCATACTTTCGTATGATGCTTGAAAAGCAAAAGTATTCTTTTCTATAGGTTTTGAAGGAGCTTGGATGCTAGGCGAAAGTGCCTGGCATGAAATCATGAATAGCGATATAATGCCGAGTATTGCGGAATTTGAAAAGCGATTGAGTAGCATAGTGAATCCTTGATAATTTAACAAACTGTAAAGTTATATGAGAATAAAAGCATTATCTGAACATTATTTGACACGTTAAACAGATAATTATTTTGAATATTTTAAAATTTATCAATTTCTAATTGCATTAAAATTAATATTATATCCAAACAGTTTGCTGAAGAAGCGAGAAGATTAGTAATATTGAGGTCAAAATAACATAGAAGCTAGGCGGAACGTTCGCAAAGCAAAGATAGAATCGGCATACTGAGCATAGCGAAGCATCCAAAGCTATCGGTTATCTCCAAGTTCTTGGATTCTTCACTTCGTTCAGAATGACGAAAGTATTTTCAATACCGATGCGTGTCATTTCCTTTAAGTGAAAACGAAGTTTTCTTTGAGACCTCAGAATGACGAAATCACCGATAATAAACTAACTCAATTTATTATCCGAAGATAAAACATAAATAAATTCTATATCACTTCGTCATTATGTTCAGTAAACATAAATCGAAAACAATCTTATATATAGAAAGAGGATACTTATGGAAGGGAATTTCTCTAACAGAGTAAACGACGTAATCAAACTAAGTAGAGAAGAAGCCATACGACTCGGACACGACTACATTGGTACAGAACACATACTGCTTGGTATCATTCGCGAGGGAGATGGAATTGCCGTAAGAATTCTGAAAAATTTGGGTGCTGACTTGATGAAAATTCGCAGAGCTGTAGAGGAAACTGTGAATAAACCAAGAGAACTCGCATCCGGCGGAAATATTCCACTAACCAAACAAGCAGAAAAAGTACTTAGAATTACTTATCTCGAAGCTAAATTATATAAATCAGAACTAATTGGTACGGAGCATTTATTGCTGTCTTTACTTCGTGAAGAAGAAAATATAGCAGCAAGCATTCTTACTCAATTTGCATTGACCTACGAATCAGCTCGTGGAGAATTAGATAATATCCTTAGTGGTAAACCTTCTACGCCTCCGAACAAGAAGACAACTCCTTCTCAGAATGTTGCAAATGCAAAACAAACAGGCAAAAAAGGCGAGAATGCCAAAACTCCGGTATTGGATAATTTCAGCCGTGATTTGACTAAAATGGCTATCGAAGATGCTCTCGATCCAGTAATCGGACGTGAGAAAGAAATCGAAAGATTGTCGCAAGTATTATCTCGTCGCAAGAAGAATAATCCAGTGCTAATTGGCGAACCGGGCGTTGGCAAGACTGCAATAGTTGAAGGATTAGCTTTGAAAATTATTTCTCGCAACGTGCCGAGAATATTATTCGACAAACGTATCGTTTCTTTAGATTTGGGTGCAATGGTAGCCGGAACGAAATATCGCGGACAATTCGAAGAAAGAATGAAAGCGATAATGAATGAGTTGGAGAAAGCTAAAGACGTAATCGTATTCATCGATGAATTGCATACTATCGTAGGTGCTGGCGGTGCTTCGGGTTCATTGGACGCTTCTAATATGTTCAAGCCGGCATTATCTCGTGGAGAAATTCAGTGCATCGGTGCCACTACTTTAGATGAATATCGTCAGTATATCGAAAAGGACGGAGCTTTAGAGCGTCGTTTCCAAAAGATAGTAGTCGAGCCGCCTACTTACGACGAAACTTTAGAAATCTTGAAAAGCATTAAATTCAAATACGAAGAGCATCATCACGTTAAATTCTCGGATAAATCAATCGAATCTTGCGTGAGATTTTCAGATAGATATATTACTGATAGAGCATTCCCGGATAAAGCTATAGACGTGATGGACGAGACCGGGTCGAGAGTGCATTTGCGTAATATTTCTGTGCCGAAAATAATAGTAAAGCTAGAAGAAGAATTAGAGACAATTAAAGTACAAAAAAATCAAGTAGTTAAAAGTCAAAATTTTGAAGAAGCTGCTCGATTGCGAGATGTAGAGAAAAAGGTGATTGCCGACCTCGAAGAAGCAAAAAACAATTGGGAATTGCAGTCGGCTGAGACTTTCTTCGATGTATCGGAAGAAGATGTAGCGGACGTAATCGCTATGATGACCGGAGTGCCGGTTAATAAAATTGCTGAAGCCGAAACTGCCAAATTGATGGCTATGCCTCAGGAATTGAAAGAAATCGTAGTCGCCCAAGATGAAGCTATCGACCACTTGGTGAAAGCAATTCGCAGAGCCAGAGCCGGATTGAAAGATCCAAAGCGTCCTATTGGTTCGTTTATGTTCTTAGGTCCTACCGGCGTTGGTAAGACTGAATTAGCCAAAGCCTTGGCTCGTATTATGTTCGACAGCGAAGACGCTCTTATCCGTGTGGATATGAGTGAATATATGGAAAAATTCTCTGTATCTCGTTTTGTCGGAGCTCCTCCGGGCTATGTCGGATACGAAGAAGGCGGACAATTGACCGAGAAAGTACGCCGCAAGCCGTATTCAATTATTTTATTGGATGAAATTGAAAAGGCTCATCCTGACGTGTTCAATATACTTTTGCAAGTATTCGACGACGGTACGCTGACTGATGGCAATGGCAGAAAAGTTGACTTTAAGAATACTATAATAATAATGACTTCTAACGTCGGTACTAAGGACGTGAAAGCAGGAGGCAAAATCGGTTTCGCTGATGAAGTAGCGGATGAGAAATACGACCACATCAAAGAAACTATCGAGAAGTCAATTAAGACATTATTTAATCCGGAATTTATCAATCGTATCGACGATTTTATTATCTTCCGCAATTTGACAAAGGATAATATATCCGGCATTATCGACATTCAATTGAGCTTATTGCAGAAACGTTTGAAAATCAACAATATGCAATTTGAATTAACCGAAGCTGCTCGCCAGTTGCTAATTGAAAAAGGATTCGACGAGAAGTACGGAGCAAGACCATTGAAACGTGCTATTCAGAAGTATATTGAGAATGATTTAGCCGAAGAAATCTTGATGGGTACTATCAAGAATCATACTATTATCACTGCAGATTTGAGCGAAGACAAGACTAAGCTCGTGTTCAGTAGCAAAGATGTTGAAGTAGAATTCAGCCCGCAGGATCAGCATTTCCTTGAGGATTTACTCAAAAACACAACAGAAGCGGAATTGCTTCACGAAATAGAAGATACTTTGTAATTACTATAAATTACTAATATATAACAAAAGGCGATTCGAATTAATTAGATATTCGAGTCGCCTTTTTAAA
>CAZIIZ010000208.1:0-5722 GCA_964539225.1 uncultured Hyphomicrobiales bacterium
AACACTAAACGCTGCATAAATAAAGAGCTTAAAACAACTCGGAAAGTTGAGTTAGCAAATAATAATGCGAAAAAGTTCAATTTAAAACTATAGTATAGTCGCAGTATTATTAAGCAGTTAATTCAAATGCGAATATTGTACGCATATAGAAGTAGTAATTAGATGTAATATATTAATTATTTTGTTCTTTTCAAATCTTTTTCGTAAATTGCGTAATAGTTCCTTTCTATTTTAGTTTGTTGGATTTAGGAGTATTTGAAACAAAATAAAATATTAAGGAATTATTGTTTTATAATTAGCGTTATTTCAATTAATTAGTACGAATTGTCAGATTAGAATTCTATTTGCAAAGTAATGAAAAATAATTTTGAATACACAGAATAATAAAAAAATATTTTATTTGCCGATGCTAATGATAGCGGTAGTAATTTTTATTTTATCGTCGATGCGGCAGCCGGAATTTATTAATATTGGTTTTGAATTCACAGATAAAATATTGCATTTTATAGCGTACTCTGCTTTAGGCAGTGCGATAATTATTGGTTTAGTTCGCAATAGGGAAGAGTGGAGCAAATTGAAATTAATGCTAATAGTAGTATTAATTGGTGCTTTGTTCGGAGCAAGCGATGAATTCCATCAATTATTCGTGGCTGGGCGTAGTTGCGACTTTGCAGATTGGATAGCAGATTGCTTAGGAATATCATTTTCCTTGTTATTTATAAATATTTTTGATAAATTGACGTTCCGAATAATGACACGTTTAGAGAATAAGGATTAGATGAGCGATAAATTTTTTGAATTAGAGAAAACATCCGACGATTGCAGAGCAAGAGCCGGAAAAATAGTAACTGACCATAGCGTGATACCAACGCCTGTGTTTATGCCTGTTGGCACGCAGGGAACAGTGAAAGCTGTATATCAGAGAAGTTTGAATGAGTTAGACACTCGTATTATTCTGGGCAATACATATCATTTGTATTTACGTCCGGGGACAGATGTGATAAATAGCTTCGGCGGTTTGCATAAGTTTATGAATTGGGATAAGAGCATTTTGACCGATAGCGGTGGCTACCAAGTGTTCTCACTCAAAGATTTACGCAAGCTGACGGAAGAAGGAGCACATTTTGCTTCGCATTTAGACGGCTCGAAGCATTTGTTCTCTCCAGAGAAAGTATTAGAAATCCAGAGGTTGCTCGGTTCGGATATATTAATGGTATTAGATGAATGCACAGAATATCCGTCGCCACTATTAGAAGCTAAAAAGTCTATGGAATTATCCGAGAAATGGGCAATTCGTAGCAGAAAAGCATTTTTAGAGACTGAACCTCTGTACGGTCATCGTCAGTTCCAGTTCGGTATTGGGCAAGGCTCTATGTATCCTGAGCTTCGTAGGAATTATGCTCAAACTTTGGTCGATATTGGATTCGAAGGTTATGCAATTGGTGGATTATCCGTTGGCGAACCGGCAGAGATGATGTACGAAATGATTGACATTACCAACGAAGTGTTCCCGATAGATCAACCGAGATATTTAATGGGAGTGGGTACTCCTGAAAATATATTGGAAGGAATCGAACGAGGTATTGATATGTTTGACTGCGTTATGCCGACTCGCAATGCAAGGAATGGACAATTGTTCACTACACGTGGCAAAATTAATATTCGCAATGCAAAGCATCGCTATTCGCAAGAATTAATAGATGAAAATATTGACTGCTATGCAAGCCAGAACTTTACGCTCGGATATTTGCGTCATTTGATAAATACTGACGAGATCCTGGGCTTAATGATAGCCAGCGAACACAATATAGCATTCTATTTATGGCTTGCTCGAACTGCTCGTGAAAAAATACTTTCCGGAGAATTTCGTCAATGGAAAACGGAATTTCTTATGAAATATAACGATAATAATGATATATAGTTTTTAAAATAGATAAATATAGTTAATAATAATATAAAATTTGGAGAAGTATTATGTTGAAGGCTTTAATGTTTTTGCTCTCAAGCACATCTTTATTAGCAATGGCACCGCCTGCTCAAGGTCAAGATGGCGGCAGCTCGATGCTTATGACTTTCGTTATGTTCGGTGGTATAATTTTAGTAATGTATTTCTTGATGATTCGCCCACAGCAAAAACGTCAAAAAGAGCATGTTAATATGATGAATGCTTTGAAAAAAGGCGATAAAGTAATTACTGCTGCCGGTATCCACGGTACAATCAAAGACATCGACGGCAATGTAATGACTTTACAAATAGCTGACAATGTTGCTATCAAATTTGAAAAAACTGCTATTGTAAGCAAAGAAGCATAAAACAAATATAAGAAGCATAAAAATGATGAATACAACTGAAGAGGCTTTAGAAGAATTAGCCGCTGGTAGAATGATAGTAGTGATGGACGACGAAGACAGAGAAAACGAAGGCGACATAATAGTAGCCGGAGAATTCTGTACTCCCGAAGTGATTAATTTTATGGCTACGAATGCCAAAGGATTAATTTGCGTATCGCTAACAGCAGAGCGTGCAGATGAATTAGACTTCCACCCTATGGTAGATGATAAAACTGCATTGCACGGCACTAATTTTACAGTCTCTGTAGATTACAAATACGATACAACTACAGGAATTTCTGCGTCGGATCGTTCCAAGACAATTATGGCAATTGTAAATAAGGAATCTAAACCCGAAGACTTCGGTCGGCCGGGGCATATTTTCCCAATGCGTGCCGTTTGTGGCGGAGTACTTCGCAGAGCCGGACACACTGAAGCATCAGTTGATATGATGCGTTTGGCTGGGCTGAATCCTGTTGGTGTTGTGTGCGAAATTATCAAAGAAGACGGTACTATGGCTCGTCGCCCTGATTTGGAAATCTTTGCTAAAGAGCATAATTTGAAAATTACGACCGTAAAGCAATTGATAGCATATCGTTTCCATAAGGAAAGTATGGTCAAATGCGTTGCCGAGGCTAAATTGCCTTCGGAATACGGCGATTTCAAGATTAAAGTCTATGAAAATTTGCTTGATAAAAAGGAACATGTCGCCATTATCAAAGGCGAACTTAATCCAAATGAGAGTATTCCAGTACGAGTACATTCAGAATGTCTGACAGGCGATGTATTCGGTTCGAAGCGTTGCGATTGTCAAGCACAATTGCATCATTCACTGCAAATGATTGAAAATTTTGGTACCGGAGTCGTTTTGTATATGCGTCAAGAAGGCAGAGGCATTGGTTTAATAAATAAAATCAAGGCTTATGCTCTCCAGGAGAAAGGATTAGATACAGTCGAAGCCAATCTTCATCTGGGATTCGAAGCCGATCCTCGAGATTACGGCATAGGAGCTCAGATTTTAGCATCTCTTGGGATAAAGAAAATGAAATTGATTACTAATAATCCTCAAAAAAGAGTCGGAATCGAAAGCTATGGATTAGAAGTAACGGAGCAAATACCTATTGAAATTCTACCAAATGATCATAATAAAGATTATTTGCTTACGAAGAAATTGAAAATGGGGCATCTATTGCATAACTTAGACCTATAGAATACTATTATTCTAAAAGTTAGAGAAAAAAAATACAATAAAGCCGTTAATATTAATGGCTTTATTTTTTGTTATTATTTTGAAAATAAATATATTTATTGAAATATTATATGAGGTAAAGATTATGTCGAATGTTGTCTATATGACTGTAGAAGGAGTCAGAGAAATTGAAAGAGAAATGATGGAGCTAAAGAGCAAGGGCAGAAAAGAAGCTGCTCTGAAATTAGCTGATGCTCGATCTCATGGCGATTTATCTGAAAATGCTGAATACGATGCTGCAAAACATTCTCAGCAATTACTTGAAATTAGAATTAGCAAGTTGGAAACTACTTTGTCTAAAGTAGAAGTGATTAAGGCTGAAGATATGCCAAATGACATCGTATATATTTTGTCTAAAGTGAAATTATTGAACAAAATGAATAATGCTACTTTAGAGTATTATTTAGTTAGTGAAGAAGAAGCTGATTTCGAAAAAAGAAAAATATCAGTTGATTCTCCGATCGGGAAAGCACTTATGGGCAAAAAAATCGGTGAAATTGCTGAAATCAAAGCACCAGCCGGAGTAATACCGTACGAAGTATTAGAAATCTCCAAGTAATACTTGATTGCTTAAAGGATTCATCATTTATACTATCGTTATTTCTTTATTTGCGGTATTGCGAAAGCTGAAAAATATTTCGTTTGAATAAATACTACAAAATAGTTTTATTCGTCAATAGCTTTTTGATTAGTGTATATGAGAAAAATATACACTGTTTGCATTATGAAAATTATTATAAATACATAGAGAAGTTGTAACTTATGTTTGGGATTATTAAATCTATTTTCGGAACAAAACATGACAAGGATGTTAAGCTGATGAAGCCGCTTGTGGCTGAAATCAATAATTACTATGAGGAATTCCACAAGTTAAGCGATGAGCAAATTCGGGCAAAAACTGATGAATTCAAAATTAAGGTTAAAGATAATACTGCAGAATTAGAAAACGAAAAATTAGTACTATCGGGAAGATTGATAAGTGATGTACTGTCTGCGGGCGAAACTGCTGATATTAATGAAAAAATTAAACAGTTAGACAAAGCTATCTTCACAGCCACTGATAATACTTTGAATGAAATATTGCCGGAAGCATTTGCAGTCGTTAAACAAGCATGCAAGCGATTAGCCGATAGAAAGCATTCTTATAATTATGCCGGACAAGTATATCAGTGGGATATGATTCCTTATGATGTGCAGTTAATGGGCGGTATAGTATTGCATCAAGGAAGAATTGCGGAAATGGCTACCGGCGAAGGTAAGACATTAGTAGCGGTTCTGCCTATGTATCTAAATGCTTTAGCCGGTAAAGGTGTGCATTTAGTAACAGTTAATGATTATTTAGCGAAACGTGATGCCGACTGGATGCGTCCTGTTTATGAATTCTTAGGCTTAACGGTTGGTTCTATTTTGTCTAATATGGATCCCGAAGATAGAAAAGTAGTCTATAATTGTGATTTGACTTATGGTACTAATAATGAATTTGGCTTCGATTATCTTCGCGATAATATGGTGATAGATATGGAGCAAATGGTGCAACGTCCCCATTGGTTCGCTATGGTAGATGAGGTGGATTCCGTTTTAATAGATGAAGCACGAACTCCACTTATCATTTCCGGACCGGTAGGACAGTCGGATCAGAAATTCAATGAGATGAATCCATTGGTGAAAAGAATAGTAGATTTCCAATCTAAATTAGTGAACGAAATTACAGCCGAGGCTGCTCAATTAATGCCTCAAGCTAATGACAAAGCTATCAAAGAAAAATTAGGCGTTTTATTGTTAAAAGCTAACAAAGGATTGCCAAAACATAAAAGATTAGCGAAAATCCTACAAGAGCCGGATATGCAAAAATTATTGCGCGAAACTGAATTGTTCTATATGCGCGATAAAGGCTCAAGGATGTGCGAAATTGATGAAGATTTGTTCTATACAATAGACGAAAGAAACCATCAGATTGATATAAGCGAAAAAGGCAGAAATGTCCTAAGTCAAGATCAAATTGATCCTGATGTGTTCTTATTGCCTGATATTGCTTCAGAATTAAGTGCTATTGAAGGTCAAAAAGATTTAGATCCGAAAGAAAAGCAATTAATGATCGACAAAGCCAATATGAACTTTGCCGAAAAAAGCGATAGAGTACAT
>CAZIIZ010000209.1:0-5712 GCA_964539225.1 uncultured Hyphomicrobiales bacterium
TTTTACTAGTAAAACAAAGTTCTGTGAGGGCAAAACAAAGTATTTTACTAGTAAAACAAAGTTCTGTGAGGGCAAAACAAAGTATTTTACTAGTAAACTAAAGCATTGTGATAGTAAACCAAAGTATATTACTAATAAAATAAAGTTCTGTGAAGGCAATACAAAGTATATTATTAGCAAATTAGAGTATATTAAACTAATATTATATATAAAAAAACTTAGACAAGAACCGTAATTCCTGCCTAAGTTTCCTAATTATATAATTATTTAATATATTTCTGCAAAGTAGGAATCAAATCTTCTCCTCTGAGGTTGGAATCATCTTCTATAATCTTTCCTTCAGGGTCAATTAAAAAGACAGTAGGTACTCCAATGATTTGAAAAGAGTCCGCGATAGGATTTTCGTACATTCCGGTAACGAAAGCATGTGTCCAAGGCATTTTCCACTTTCCTTCTCGGAACTTTTGGACTGTTTCCGGAGTTCTGTCAAACGCAATACTTATGATATTAAAGTTTTTATCTTTGAACATATTATAAGCAGAATCCAAATGAGGCATTTCCGAACGGCAAGGAGCACACCAAGTTCCCCAAATATCTACTAAAGTATATTTACCACGTAAATCCTTTGCTGAAATACTATCTTTTAAGTTCTCGAGCCTTGGAAGAATAAAGTCGGGAATCATTTTACCAACTTCAATAGCTCTTTCAGGAGAATATTTCCTTAGTGCAGTTTTGATATACCTTCCTTTTGGAAACTGAGTTTTATATTTCTGAACGTATTCAGCTCTGTATTGCTTATATTTTTCTGCATCAGTGTTCTCGAGAAGCTTATATAAAGCTAAATCACGCACATCAGGGTTCGGATGATTTGCCACAACATTCTGATAATATGAATTAGTAAATGGACTTTCTATTGCTTCAATTATATAAAACAAATCATAATAATTTTCCCATATATTACTTTTCGCATCAAATGTTTTAATTAATTCTTGGGAATATTTAGCTAAGTTTTTATCTGTACAGGTTTTGGTATTACCTCCGTCGGAAGCAATTTCCCATAAATTATAGATGTGCAAAGCCCTGATCAAAGTGTTTTGTTCTGCTTCAATTTTGGAAATATATTTATTAACATATTCGAGCTTTACTATCTCTATGCTATCATAAGTTTTATTGACTATTTTTTGCTGAGAATAGTATAAAAAGTTATTCAGCAACTTATCTGCATCTACAAATAGATTAAGAAATTTTGTAGTTAAACTATCTTTAGATGAAACTAAAGCCTTGACAGCTGAATTTGAATATTTTGTAGAATCAAATATAATTTGCACGCTTTTTTCTTTAGTTAAAATACATGAGCGGAAATCGCTACCATTGTCTTTAATAAAGAAATCAGCTTGAGAACCATTGAAACTTCTTTCGCCTATTCTCTCCGAGAAGTCATATAAGAATTGATATTGCAAGGTGTCCGAGAGATTAGGTACGTTTGCGGAATATTTGCCATCTTTGTAAGTAAGCGGGATAGCAGTTGAGTCAAAATTGAACTTATTAAAGCTACCGATTACCTTCAATTTACTCGGATCTTTGATAACTATAGGCGACAGCGGTACATCTAAGTTTAATTCTTTTACGTCTGTGGGGATAAAGAATTTAACTGTGCGGGCGAAGTGAAAAGTGCCAAAGTACGAGAGCGAATACATGCCCGGTTCGTCCACGAATAGGGAATAATTGCCTTCAGCATCAGCTGTAGCAAGCGGAGCGAAAGCATCATCATCTGATTTTGCAACGTGAGCAAGCATTGTAGGTTTGCCGTCGTATCCGGTAATTTTGCCATATACTTTAATTTTAGCATTAGTATATGAAGTCATTCCGAAAATTAATAATGCGAATAAAAGAATTTGTTTCATAATGTTTCCTTGATGTGTTGATAATCAAAAATTATAAAAAAGAAAATGCAAATCTCGGAGTTATTTATAAATAAACTGAGATTTGCATTATGAAATACTTGAATCGAGTTTTATCTATGATCAATTTACTTTGATAAAGCTTTTAGCCACTGTTCCGCTTTGAGATTGAATTACTACAAAGTATGTACCGGAAGTCGGAATAAGGCTTTGGATATTCTCAATGCTCAATGATTGAGGACCTTCAGATGAATTATCCGCATATACTTTTGATATTGTATTCCCCAACATATCTTTAATTTCAATAGTGCAGAATTGAGATTTAGGATTATTCCAGCTTAAGAATAATTTCTCAGTACAAGGCATAGGATATACTGATAAATTGAATTCAGATTTTTGATGATCTTCTACGGAAGTCGATAACGGAGTGGATTTGTAGATACCATCACCTTTTGTACCGGCGAAGCATACATATCCATTAGCCACAGGTTCATTATTCGGAATTTCTACGCTACGAACTTCGATGCCCTGCGGTAAACCTATTGATTGTTGTTCCCAGTAGAATCCGCTTGCAGAACTAACAAATATTCCGTCGCTGTTGCAAGCAGCTGCTAAAAAGTTCGGATGAGTTGGATGTTCCTTAATATCAAATACTCGAGAATTATAAGCTCCAGCCGGAGTCCAAGTTCTGCCTGTATCTTGACTAACGTAAATACCGCGTCCCATATATAATCTTTGGGTGAAATCATAAACAGTATCGCAACCGCAGAATACTAATGCCGGATTTATGCTGGACGCTAGCACAGAAAGTACTCTTAAATTTTCTAATCCTTTGCTATATTTGGTCCAAGTCATACCGCTATCTATTGAGCGATAGACTCCATCGGATAATGTGTAATCGCTTCCAATGAATACTAAACCTTGTTTTACTTTTGAAAAAGACATACAACGAGCTTGGAGATCTAATTCTTTATTCGCAGTACAAGTTTTGAAATTATCTACGCTATAATTATAGCCTTCGTCAGTACCAATTGCTGTGGTAGCTACGAAATTCGGACTAAAAGGAGATTCTTCGATTGCAAATTTCTGTGATGTATAAGCTCGGCATTTCATATCGGATAAATTCCAAGTAGCTCCGTCATCTTCTGAAACCATTACTCCGCCTTCATCGGTATATCTAGTAGTAGCAAACCAACGATTGGGATGATGTATAGACTTTTTAACGTCGAAGACGAGAACAGAATCCATATATCTATTTGGGAATGAGTTGCCTCCGTCTCTACTAACGATAATTCCATTGCCGAGTAATAGAGTAGAGAATGGATTCGATTGCTCCAAATCTAAAGAATCCAAATCGGAAGTAGCAATAATGAGATTAGGATTGTTGCTTGGAGAAAATAATTTGTTTATTACATAAGAGCCTGTTCCTGATACTTTAGACCAAGACTGAGCATTAGAGTTTGCCGCACAAGCAAAAAACATGCAAATGCAGAGAAATGCAAAAATTGTTTTACAACTTTTCATCGTAAATTCCTTAAAATATATTTTTAAAAATTATGTGTAATCTTTCAGAACCACAACTTATTAAAAAATAATTTAAAAGGCAAAAAATAAATTAACAATTATCATAAAAGACTTGAAAAAGCGTCTCTCAATCAATAATTACTCGAAGTAAAGAGACAAAACGAGGCAAATATGCAAGTGAAAGAAATAAACGAACTAATTGCTGGCGGTGAGTCATCGCTTGTAGAATTCAAGAGAAAAATTTCTAAGCCCGAGAAAATTGCTAAGGAAATCGTTGCATTTGCTAATACAAAAGGCGGACATTTAATTATCGGAGTGGACGACAATGGTGCAATTTACGGAATAGATAGCGAAAAATATGAATTCGAAGCTATTAATTATTGTTGCGAGCAATTAATTGATCCGCCTATTACTCCAATTTTGCAAGTGATGAATCTAAAAGGTAAATATCTTGTGATTTGCTATATCGAAGAAAGCGAAATTAAACCGCATTTCCTTGTTATGCAGGATAATAGCGAAATTGTAAGGCAGGCTTATGTGCGAGTAGGAGAAAAATCAGTCCCAGCAAGCAAGGAAATGACAAAAATTCTGTCCTTATTAAGGGATAACTCTAAACCTGTTACTATTTACATAGGCGACATAGAAAAACGATTTTTTGCATATTTAGATAAGTACGAACGAGGGACTGTAAATGATTTCTCTAAACTTGTAAATATTTCTAAACGAAGAGCTCATAGGACAATTGTAAATTTAGTAAGAGCGGGAGTATTGTGCATTCATTGCTCGGCTTCAGGAGATTATTACACATTGGTTTGACATTAATTACGTCATATTCTTTGTTTGTAAAACACGTATCGACAGCTATGCAACTTTTTATGACAAAATGTCTCATATCTCAAAAACAAAATATACTTGATTTCGTCTGAGAGAAAGCGTATTATTTCGGAAAAATATAATAATCAAAGGTAGAAAATGGGTCAAATATTTAATAGGATAAAGAATATATCGAAGTCATATTTAAGTGATGCCGATGAATTATATTATGCTCAGCGTCTAATTGATTCGGATAAAGATGATTTAAACCGAATTATTGATAATTTGAATCAAACGCCAAAAGGAGAAAAGAGCCAAAGAGCAAATACTAACAAAAACCACAATGAATATCAAGCCAAAGCTAAACCGAATAATTCCGAAGCGAGTATTACTTTAAGCGATGCTTATAAAGTCTTAGAAATTAAATCAGATGCAGATATTGAATCAATTAAAAGTGCTTATAAAACTAAGATTAAAGAATATCATCCGGATAAAGTACAGACTATGGGCAAGGAAATTCTCGACATAGCCAATAGAAAAACCAAGGAAATCAATGATGCTTATAATTTAATTAAGAACAGCAGGGATTTCTAATTATGAAATGGAAAAATATTCTTAAAGATGCTTTTGCCATAATAGTGATTTCTTCAATTTTAGGATTAGCATATAATTTCTATTCAGAAAAATCTCTTCCATTGATTAAAAAAACAGAAAAGATTGAAACCATATCCGAAGACAAATTGTTCGATTCTCCTCAAACCACAGTTCAACCAACTGTTGTTGAAAAAGTCGTACACCAAGATAACATTTCGCAAGTATCTGTGAATGAAAAGCTAAAAACTGATACTTTACCTAAAAAAGGGAAAGAGAAAACTTTTGAGAATTCTGCCCCAGAAGTAAAGTCTGAGTATATCAGTTTGCAGCTTGTAAAGAAGTACATCAATGACAGCAGAGTACTAATAATTGATGCGAGAAGTTCCGAGATGTTTACCGCCGGACATATTGGTAAATCAATAAATATTTATCCTCTTGCTGACGACAAAGAGGAATACTTTAAGCAATTAACGCAATTGCCTCGTGATAAAACATTAGTAATTTATTGCGACGGTGGAAATTGCGATTTGAGCCATCATGTCTATACTGATTTGAAAAATTTCGGATTTGGAAAAATATTTATATACCAAGGCGGATGGGAAGAGTGGAGTAAGAATGCAAGTAAGAGATAGTCAATTTATGGATTTAGACTTTTACAAAGTGCTTCAGTCTAAGTTTGGTATCATCGGCGGCTCACGAACTATGATGGAAGTAGTCCATTTATTGAATCAAGCCGCTCCGACTGACCTAGCTGTATTAATCAATGGCGAAACCGGTACCGGCAAGGAAATATTCTCGAATGCTCTGCACGGGCTTAGTAAACGTAAAAAATTTCCATTTGTAAGTGTCAATTGCGGAGCCATTCCGGAAACGCTTTTAG
>CAZIIZ010000210.1:0-5712 GCA_964539225.1 uncultured Hyphomicrobiales bacterium
CGAAGTTAGAACAACTGGACACTTCAAGCCATTTCTTATCCGCTGGCGACCATACTTCTATATCATAAGTTTTCGCACTGGCGAAGCTGGTGTCGCCGCTGCATAATAAAATTACTCTGTATGGAATTTCTAATGTCTGCAACACTCGTTCTACATCTGCTACTAAAGATTCTAATTCATCGTAAGAATTCTCAGGTTCTACGAATTTCACTAATTCTACTTTGTTGAATTGATGTAAGCGAAGCAATCCACGAGTGTCTTTGCCATAGCTTCCTGCTTCACGACGGAAGCAAGGAGAAAAGCCGCAGAATCTTATCGGCAATTCTTCATTGTTCAATGTATTCTGTGCGTAGAAATTAGTTAATGGCACTTCAGCAGTAGGAATCATATACATATTGTCTATTTGCATAGTGTACATGTCTTCAGCCATATTTGGAAGTTGACCGGTGCCACGCATAGATTCTTCGTTCACCATATACGGAGGCATAATTTCTTTATAACCGTGATTTTCAGTATGCACATCAATCATGAAATTAATTAATGCTCTTTCTAATTTAGCACCTTTGCCAGTGTAGAAATGAAAACCTGAGCCGGACACTTTTGCACCACGTTCGAAATCAATTAAACCTAAGTTCTTGCATATTTCGATATGGTCTGTGCAATTTTCTCTGTCGAGAATTTCGCCCCAAGAGCGAATTACCGGATTGTCTTCAGGAGTTTTGCCAGTTGGCACGGATTCGTGAAGCATATTAGGCACGGCAAGTACGATTTGCTCAAGCTCTTCTTCTATTAAGCGTAGTTTCTCGTCTAATTCTTTGATTTTGTCGGACACGTCCTTCATTAGAGCGATTTTATCGTCAGCATTTTCTTTGTTTTTCTTTATAGCAGCAATTTCGAGAGTAGCGACATTTCGAATATTCTTCAATTTCTCGACTTCTTGGATGATTGCTCTTCTTTGCTCATCTAATTTCAAAATCGGTTCTATATCTGCTTTCTCATTTTTACGAGCGATATTTTCGCGAACTTGATCCGGATTTTCTCTAATTATTTTCAGCATTTCTATTTACTTTCGGTATGTTTAAATAATCCAATATAATATTCTGCAAAATTAAATAATTCTACGGAATTTAGTATAAAGAAATTTACGGAATTTAGAAATAAGTAAAAGAGCCTTCCGTTTTAGATTGACTGGGAAAGCTCTTTTAAAATTGTGTTGTTGTTGGAATTACTTCCGAGTACCTTGTTTAGGAGCAGCAGCAGGCATTTGAGTAGCCGGTGCAGACTTCATATTCAAAGATTTGCCCTCAGTTATGATTTTCTTTACATTGCCGGAACCATTATTTCCGCCTACTAAAAATCTATTAGTAGTTAATGTTAATAATAAAATTATTACTGCAATTACTTTGGTAGCAGTTGCTAAAATGTTTTTAGTCTTTTCTGTTCCAAACATTGAACCCATTTGGCTACCGATACCGCCACCGAAAGCAGCACCCATATCAGCTTTGCCAGGTTGCAAAAGCACTAATAAAATCAAAAATGCTGACGCAAGAATTATAAGTAACATTACTAAAGTAGTCATCTTTATATTCCGTAAATATATTGTTTTTAAAATAATTATCTTAATTATTGATTCGAATTTTACCTAAATTATCAATTTTAGAACTTCAAATATAATAAAAAAAAATACTATTTGCAATTATTTTTGAAATATAATAAAAAATATTGTTTTAAGACTGATATTGTTAAGCCTACCGATAGGCTTCATAAATAAATTGGAACGCAAGTCCTGGTATATTATTCCAGCCAGATTAGTACCAAATTAGCATCGAATAGCGATAATATTTCTATAGATGATACTATATCTTTTAAGAGCTAATTATATGATATTGTGCTTAATTTTCAGAAGTTCGAGATTCTAGTATGATCTTGAAAAGATTGCAAAAGCAGATTTATACTTAATTGACTAAGGACGGTACAAAATATTCGAGAAATTTGTAAATAATGTGTTTATTAGACCCGATAATGCCCAAATAGTGTAGCGAAATTATTTATTTATCAATTACTAAAAATATTACTTTGTTATCTAAATAAAATAACTTAGTTTTGTAGTTCTATTGAATAAATTTACACTCGGAGAATATTGATATGGCTAAGAAAGAAGCTCGACACATAATTACATTAGAATGTACTGAAGCTAAAAAAGAGGGTAAACCTGCTTCACGTTATACTACTACTAAAAACAAGCAGAATACTCCTGAACGTATTGAATTGAGAAAATACAATCCGTTTTTGCGTCGCCATACTGTGCATAAAGAAATTCGCTAATAGTATAGTATAATACTTATGTATTAAAGCATTAAAAACTCTTCGCTTTAGAATTTGTTATTCGGGCGAAGAGTTTTTGCGTAAATATTATTTAGGCATATTTAAGTAGATTCTGCGAAAGCTTACGAATTACACCCACAGACCGGATAGTCCCTATATCCTTTAAAAATAAATCCACCCATATCTTCATCATCAATATAATCTAGAGTGATTCCCATTAGATAGAATTGAGTTTTACTATCGGTTACTATTCTGATACCATCAGTATCGAATTCTCTATCCTTAGTGCTGTCGAATTCAAAATCGAATTCTAAGGAGAAGTGCATACCGGAGCAACCTCCGCTGGAGCTTTTGATTCGTACGAAGTAAGTATTCGGCACTTTATTTCCAGCTATTGAATTTTTCAACGATGTAATCGCAGAGTGCGATACTTGAAAGAAATCAGTATCGTCGGCACCTTGCACCTTAGTATTAATTTGTATTGTATCTTGCATATTTATTGTCCAAATATAAATTTGAGGAACATATAATTTATATAATAGTATAGAATAATTTAAAACAACGTTTTTTCTTATTTATTAACAATTCTATTCTTAGGGATAATCAAAGAGAACTCTGATCCATGACCTAATTCTGATTCGCATTCTATTGTAGAATCGAGCATCTCAGCTAATTTCTTAACTATTGACAAGCCCAATCCTGTAGAATTTTCACCACCTGTCGGCTTAGCTGTTAATTTCTCGTATTTTGAAAATAATTTCTTTTTGTCTTCTTCGCTAATTCCTGGTCCGGCATCTTTAATAGTAATCTTTAATCCATCATCGCCTATCAACCTGGACGAAAATATAATCGTTGTATTATGAGGAGAAAACTTAATTGCATTCGAAAGCAAATTCTCTAATATTTCTCGGTAAGTCCGCTCGTCATAATTTATTATCGGAGAAATATTCTCGACATTCATTATCAAATTGATTCCCTTTTTGTTAGCAACATCTATATGAGTTTCTACCAAATCCTTAATAATATCATTACTTGTAATTTCTTTTATATCAAAGTGAATTTTACCGCTGTCTATTGCATTCACATCTAATAGGTTAACGATAATCTCGGTCATACGCTTAGAAGTAATGTCGATATTGTCTATCATCTTTAATATCTTTTCTTTTTCAAATTTATCGAAGTAAGATTTCAGAGTGAAAGCAATCATTGATATATTAGAAAGTGGATTCTTTAAATCATGGGCAGCAATACCGAGGAATTCGTTTTTATCTTCGTTTAATTGTTCCAATTGAGTATTCGAAACCTCTAATTCTAATCTTTGTTTATTTATCTCATCATTGGCTGTTAGCAGATTCTCATTAGTTAACGATAGAACTTTGGCTAAAGCTCGCTTTCTTGTAAATAAATAGACAGCCACTCCCAGCAACATCAGCAAGCCTATTATACTAAATGTCATATTTACTCTAATCTGATCTTTATATTTGCTTTCTTTGTCCATAGCCTTAATAGTTTGCTCTTTCTTCTCTGTACCGTATTTTACTGCTAATTCATTGATTTTAGCTAAGCTAGCCTCATTTACCATCGAGTCTTTCAGAGCGGAATACATTTTGAAATATTTCAAAGCCAATAGAGGCTTACCTTCGGCTTCGTATATTTCGCTTAACAAGGAAAAAGCAAATTGTCTTTCGTCTAAATATTTATATTGATAACAAGTATCAATTGCTATTTGTATCATTTTATGAGCATTTTTAAAGTCTCGAAGTTCGCCATAATAAGAAGCAAGATTCGCACTAATTGAAGCGAATGAAAACGGATCTTGGATATGCTTTAATAATGTTTCGGATATTTCAATTGCTTTAGTATAATTTCCTTCACTAGCATAGAGAACTGACAAATTGGTCATTGAAGTATTATAAACAGTAGTTGTTTTGTATTTATTACTATATTCTATAGCGAGATTCAAATATTTTTTAGCGGATTCAAGGTCGTTAATATTCACATATAATCCACCGATTAAACTTATCGCACTACCGACATTTGGATAATTACGGTTTCTTTCATACTGTTGTTTTGCTTTGAAAGCGTATTCTAAAGCTATTGTATAATTTTGCTTCCATTGGTAAATCAAAGCAATATTCTGATAAGTCGAAGCCGAGATATAACTTAAATTCGGAGACGATTCGGTTATCTTTAATGATTTTAAATAATTATCTAATGCTTTTTCGTTGTCTCCGGTAGATTGATAGAAATTTCCAAAAACAGTATAAGCTGAGGCTAAACCTTGATTGAAATTAATTGATTTAGCCAAAGGAATTATTCTATTACAAATACTTATAACAGAATCAGTTTGGCTCAAAAAATTATAACAATTTGCTTGAATGATAGACGCATTAATAATTCCATATTTAAAATCCTTCGATGTTGATAAATTCAAGGCAGTATCGGCATACATAAATGCTTTTTTCGGATTAGATAGTACATAATACTGCCCAATTTCTAAGTATGTATTAATTATAATAGTGTCTATACACGACGAATTCTTTAGTTTATTCAAATTCATAAACAAGCTATCAATATGAGTGGTAGCTTGAAGCGATGAAATTGAAAATGCGTAAATTAAAATCAAGTAAATAAATTTTCTCATAAATTAATTTTGACCTTTTTTTTAAAATATGTTTTTAAAACTTGAATATAATGAATCGAAAGCGATGCCGCCGATATTGGAATTTTTGTATTCTTCCTTAATTTTATTAACTGCTCCAATCAATTCTTCGCTTTTAATTCCGGAAGTGCAGGAATTCCAAGCTTCTAAAAATGCTGAGAATCTATCAGCTGCTCGGACTATTTCGCCGTCCATCGGAGAGAATTCATCTGAATTGAAATTAAGAGTAATATCCGATACTGATTCAGCTACTGTTCGTTTGCCGTTGATAGTAATTTTATTTCTAAATTCGTCTTGGGTGAATTGCTTAATTTCGTCTATCCATTCCGGTTCGATCAATGGAAAAATTTCCTTCTCGGCTAAGTCATGTTCGATAGCTGAAATTAGCTGCTCGAAACCAATTGAAGCTCGTTTGACTGGAGATATAATATCGCGAGTAACTACTTCAGGCAAGTCATGGAATATTCCGCAGTAAAAATTATTGAATAAGCGTTTGGGGCAATGGGGAAGTTCCATTGTAAAGAAGAATGATAATGCTGCTACCATCATACTATGACCAAGCACTGTTGTTTGAGGTACTCTTGGGGTTTGAGCCCATCGCACTTGGAAACGAAGCTGTCCGCACAATTCGATGAAATTCGCTATTGTATGGCGATTCATTAACTTCTGAATGCCTACTAAATCTGTATATTTAGTAATTCGGTTTAGTAATTCGGTCGCTAATT
>CAZIIZ010000211.1:0-5695 GCA_964539225.1 uncultured Hyphomicrobiales bacterium
ACATTCTTTTAAAAATCAGAACCAAGCCTTTTCAGATAAATCATAACATATGGATCCTACTAACGAATGTGCCGAACTAATCTCTCCGATTAGACCGCTTGCACCGTTGCACCAGGTTACTGCTCCGGCATATTCTTCAACTCCATTGTTCCAAGACGAACTCAAAATAACATAATTATCATTTGATAAAGTAGTTATCTTGCATTCTCCACCAGTGTTTATAAGCGAATTTGCAGGACTAACGACTCCGGTCAAACCAGCAGCTCCATTACACAAAGTTATTGCACCATAATTACTACTCACGCTATAATTCCACATTGGAGAAATTACTAAATAATTCCCATTGGGCAGAACTACTATATTATTGGTTGTAGTAGGTTCCCCTGAAGTTCCAATTAGAGAATTAGATTCACTTATTTTTCCAACACATCCCGTTTGTCCGTTGCAAAAAGTAACAGCTCCATTGCTATTATGCCATCTCCAGCTTCTTACTAAATAATTGCTATTATTTAAAATAGTTATACCGTTATATTGTAAATTATATCCCCAAAAAGAACCGACAAAGTCTCTTTCTTCATTACCTACAAGCGAATTCAGTGCACTTATTTCTCCATGCCTGCCTGTGCTTCCATTACATAAAGTAACCGCTCCGACTCCCGGTACTACACCATTACTCCAGCTTGGGCTACAGACAACATAGTTACTATTAGGTAAAGCTGTAACTCCTCCTGAACCGAGTGCATCTCCATTGGAAGAACCGACAAGGGAATTTTCTGATTTGATTACTCCACTAAGTCCAGTAGCACCGTTGCACCAAGTTACTGCACCGGCATCCTCTATGTTACCATTATCCCAATAACGACTAACTACTACATAATTACCATTATTTAACCCTACAACATTACAAATACCTTCGAATACTGTTGGAGAAGTTGTAAAATTACCTATACAATCATTCGGTGAACTACCTATAAGTGAATTTGCTGAAGATATTACTCCTTTTGCACCGGAAGCTCCGTTGCCCCATGTAACGGCTCCAGCATTAGTATCCAGCCCATTATCCCACGATGGAGTTAAAACTACATAATTCCCATTAGTCAAACAAACAATACTACCTACACCATCGTCAGAAGAAGTACCAACAAGAGAATTACCTGCACTAATTATTCCGCTAACTCCTGTATAAGCATTGCCCCAAGTAACTGCTCCTACATTTATTGCCGAACCATTATCCCAAGATGGACTTTGAATCACATAATTTCCATTTTTTAAAACTACAATGTTCCAACTTCCAATCATGTCAGAAGCTGATGAACCATATAGGCTGGAGATTAATTGGTGAGTTTTGCCGTTGTACAAATAAACTGCTCCGCAATCTTTTACACCATTTATATCAGAGTATGGCGATGTTATTACGACATTACCATTAGGTAAGACTGTAACGTTAGCTCCAAAATCATTTCCAGTAGAAGGATTAGGATCAATAAACTCTTCGTAAGAAAATAATTTGATGCTCAAAAGAGCAAATAAAACAGGTAATAGCAATATTTTTTTCATAATTTAACCCTAAAAATATATAGTAGTATTAGTATATTCACTTAATCACACAAATCTTCTTCAATTGTCTGAACCCCTAATTTATCCAATAAAGGTGATTAAGATGATTTTTGAAATATTTTCTTCTCTTAATCAGCTTAATCAGTGGTTCAAACGTCAGTTCGGACAAATATTATTTTAACAAAATTACGAATTATTTATTGATTTGGCAAACAAATTATCCATTTCTTTTGCTTTCAGTCCCTACTCATCCGATGACTGGCAGTCATCGGATGAGTGAAGAATGGCGAAACTGTTTCAGCCGATTTTCCCGCAGATGTCCTACATCTGGCAGATGTAGGACATCTTAGAGCAATACGCACGCAATTCATTGTTACTAACGTTTAACTCCTAACGGAGTAAAGATTAGAATTATTCTTATACAGCGTAGCTGTTAAACATTAGTAATAACTATATCCAGCATTTTTATTTCTCTAACTCATCCGATGACTGCAAGTCATCGGATGACTGCAAGTCATCGGATGAGTGCAAGTCTTCTTACACTTTAGATTTCTAAACATCCGATGTTTGCGAAACATCGGATGTTTGAGGCTTCCAAATTTCCCATTTCCCAATTTCAATTCTCACGCTTTCAGGAATCCATACTCATATACTTTGGGTTCTATCTTTTTGGCTAATAATTTTAATGATTCTCTTAATTCCTTAATCAGTATCATATATTCCGCATCGTCGCTTTTGTTGTTCATCTTGCCTTTGTCGTTTCTGCCTTGGAAATATTCTCGTATATCGTAAAGAGAAGCATTTACAGATGCAGCTTCATTTTTCATATTTTGAGTTTTTATGCACTTATGGTAATATCTCCAGAGCTTGCGTCTGGCTTGATTTTGCCCTTAATATATTGAGTCATAAAGTTGCTTTCGAACTTCTCGCGGGCATCTATTTCCTGTTCTGTAAACGGTATCCAGTGGTTTGTGCCGAACTTTGATTGTATCGTATTCTTATCATGGAATAATGTATAAGTTAAACAATTATTTTGAAAAACAGAATCATTCCAATGTATATTTGGCAATAAAAATTGATCACAATCATTCAGCCAATTAGCCAATATACACATTCTAACGGCATAGGCAATACAACATTCAACTAAATTCTTGTCATATATTACTATTCCACGAGGGACAGCAATTTGGTTCTTATCATTTTTAATTATAATACCAGTTTGATTTTGAAAATCATTTCTTGTAACTCCTTGAAGCCAACCAATTTCATTCCCAGACTTTAGTTTAAACAAGTTAACCCATTGACTAAAATATTTAAAGTCTTCATGGAAAGAAAATGTTTTCTTCCGACAATAAATTCCTTTTTCATTATATACATCGAAAACGAATTCATTGAATTTCCCATTGGATGTTTCATTATTCACCCCATTTATTTTTACGTTAATTTCTGTATCCCAAATCTTAAATCCGATTGGAAATTGTCCCCTTACGTTATCAAAAGAATCTGCCGGAACAATAAAGGCTTTAATCATTTTAGCAGCAAAGTATTCGCGAAATCTATCAAAATGAGAACTTGTAATTGCTTTAAGAGTAGAAAATTCTCCAATTTTACAATTCTTTAATTCAAAATAAATCCTGATTAAAAACTGAGCAAATAATTGTCTATTCGCATCTGCCAATTGTGGATGATATTTATCATGTATTTTATTATAAGCAACACTTGACTTATTCTTTCCTGTACCTGTTCGCTGTTTAGAGTCTCCCGCTTCCGCATAAGGCGGATTAATATATATAACTAATTTTTTGCGTTTTTCTGAATCATTTATTATATTTTGCAGTCCTTGGGGCAATTTATCGAATTCATCGTTCAAGAAATCGAATTGGAAGACATGATCCTCCAATAGATTTGCTCCATTTTTAATTCTGTCTTTCATTACGTCCACGTCTTGACGGTCTAAAGTAGAAGCCCATATATTATATTTATTTGTTAGCCCTGTTAATAGGTTTCCCGTGCCTGCCGCACAGTCCCAAATATAGTATTCATCCTGCCAATCTTCTCCAAGTGCATCTGTTAGATATTTTTGCGACAGTTCGACCCAAATTTGTGGAGTGAAGAAGCTTCCTTTTCGCTCTCTTACGTCTTGAGGAACGAGTAAATCCCGTCGTTCTATAATATAATCCCAATATTCTTCCTTGGGTGGGCGTTCGTATTTGTTCCAGAATTGATTATGTGCCTTTTGATCATCATTAAATTCGGCTCTTTTGCTATTAAATAAACCCGAATCGTCTAAAGTGCGGTCTAATTCGTATCGATTCCGACGCAATAACACATATAATTTATCTTTTAGGCTTTCATTATCCTGCGATAACAAATCGGCAAGATAGAAATCGCCATCGATTATGCCTAATTTCTTTAGAGTGTCCCAATTCACGGCTATGCTCGGCTTTACTGCCGATAGCCATTTATTGTAGATAACCATAAAGTTGTTTTTATCAATTTTAATTTTGGTGATGCCGAATTTACCGACTATGAAATTATTCTTGATAAACTTGTGTATATCTTTATCATCGGATTCGTAGTTGTGCAGCAGGGCATTCCGCTCTATTATGCTCTTTACTTTATCTAATACTAACTTGAATTCTTTAGTGTCGTGGTTGGACGGCGTTACGTTCCAATTAAAATCATTTTGATAGAAGATGTCGTGAATATCATTGTACGGGATGAAGGCTATATTCTCTGCATCGAACGCTCCGAGGAATGGCGGCGGCAGATGGCGGTCGAAGGTGCGAGACTTGCCGATGGTTAATATCAATTGGACTAAGGATTTATAAATATCGGATTTGCCGGATTTGGCTTCTGCCCACATCAGCGACTCTTGCTCGAAGAGTTCGCTGCCGCTATGCCGAATCGACACGCAAAAATCTACATTCCCGATGATTTTGGTACAATCGTATTGCCAAAAATATTCCTGAGCTACTTTATTTTTTAATTCTTCTTCTCTTATACCAGCGTATTTCATAGTTTGATTTCTGATTATTTTAGTTTCTTGAAACCTTCCGAAGGACTAAGAAGCCTTCGGAAGGTAATTTCCTTTATTTTCCTGTCATTCCTGTGGAGCGAGTCTTCGAGCGGATACAGGAATCTAATCTTCATCTTCTACCTTCGGAAAGTTTCTTAACCCGTCCGAAGGTTTATAGAAGCAGTTTCTCTATCCGTTAAACCTTCCGACAGGTTAAGAAACTGTCGGAAGGTAATTTCCTTTATTTTCCTGTCATTCCTGTGGAGCGAGTCTTCGAGCGGATACAGGAATCTAATCTTCATCTTCTACCTTCGGAAAGTTTCTTAACCCGTCCGAAGGTTTATAAAACCTTCACCGACAAAATTACGAAATATTTGTCGCATTGGCAAGTAAATTATCCATTTCTTTTGCTTTCAGTCCCAATTCATCCGATGACTGGCAGTCATCGGATGAATTGAAAGTGGTAAGATGTCCAAGATCTGGCAGATGTAGGACATCTACAAAAATTAAAAAAAAACGTACCCCGGCGGTTAAGCCGAAGTACGCTCTTTGTCTTCCGAACGTCGTAAATTTGATTAAACTAGTAATCGCGAGTACCCGAAGGAATCGCACCGATCGAACGGAAGAGATGTTCCAAACGTCGTAATTTTATTAAACATTCCTGTTAATTCGCAAGAACTCTAAACGGTCTTGCAATCGATCGATTGGAACTAATAATTTATCTTTGCCGAACAGAGCTTCTTTTTGACTTCTGAAAGTTAATTCGTAATCTTTGCTCATCACAATTGCTTCTTCGGGGCAAACTTCTTCGCAGAATCCACAATAAATACAGCGAAGCATATTGATTTCAAATTTTGCTGGGAAGCGTTCTTTGCCTTTGTCGGTTTCTCCGGCTTGCACTTCGATAGCTAATGCCGGGCATACACGAGAGCATAAACCGCAGGCTACACAACGCTCGCCATCTTGTTCTTCTACCAATACCGGACGACCACGATATGAACCCGTAGGCTCCCAGCGTTCTTCAGGATATTGACGAGTGAACGTTGGCTTGAACATTTGCTTAAAAGTTAATCCCAAACCTCGAGCTATTTCGGGTAAATATAATTTTTCCCAAAATGT
>CAZIIZ010000212.1:0-5695 GCA_964539225.1 uncultured Hyphomicrobiales bacterium
CACATCTTTTAGAGGTGTCATTCCTGCGGAACGAGTCTTCGAGTGGATGCAGGAAATCCGTCTTCGGATTCAAAGTAGTTAATCTAAATGTTTGATAATACAAGCAATCTAACAACTAGACTTCAAATTCTAAGATTATAGATTCCGGTATTTGCTCGAAGACTCACAAAACCGGAATGACACTATTTATCGGTATTGCCGAAGATGTGTATAATGGTTAGATTCTGAGGTCTCAAAGAAAACTACGTTTTCTTTGAGACCTCAGTATAACAATAACAACTTAAGTTCAAACATACTTCTGTGTCATTAGGAACAAAGCTAATCAAACAAGGTTCTAACTTGATAAACTTCAATGGATTCTTCACTTCGTTCAGAATGACAAAATAATTGATGTTACATTTTTAACTGACAGTTCGATTATTTTTCTAAATTTTAATACAAATTGAAAATATGAAATTTATAAATTTGAATAAATATGGTTATTTAAGAATAGCCGCAGCAAGTCCTGAATGCAAAGTAGCGGATATCGATTTCAATACTGATAGAATTATTGAACAAATAAATATTGCTGCTAAAGCAAATGCCAATTTAGTTTTGTTCCCAGAACTGAGTATTACTTCATACACTTCTGCGGATTTATTTTTTCAAAATCTATTGTTGACTAAAGCATTAGAATCGCTTAGCAAAATTCAAGAAGCTTCGTTATTAAATTCAATAACCGTGGTGGTTGGTTTACCGATTGCTGACTCCGGGCGATTATTTAATTGTGCAGTGATGATTAGCGAAGGCAAAATTAAAGGAATAGTTCCGAAAACATATATCCCGAATAATAATGAATTCTACGAAGCTCGTTGGTTTTCTTCGGATAAAGATAGAATCAATGATACTATTATTATCAACGATGAAGTTATCCCATTCGGAGCAGATTTAGTGTTCAATATCACGAATATTCCAAATGCCAAAATTGGAATCGAAATTTGCGAGGATTTATGGGCTGTTCATCCGCCAAGTTCTGATTTAGCACTCAATGGTGCAAACGTTATACTCAATCTTTCAGCAAGTAATGAATACTTGGGCAAAGCCGAATATAGACGTGATTTAATAAGGAATCAGTCCGCTAGACTCAACTCTGCATATATTTATTCATCTGCCGGCCCAGGAGAATCTTCGACTGATATTCTATTCTCAGGGCATTGCATAATAGCCGAAAATGGTTCAATTTTAAATGAATCGGAAAGATTCAAATTTGAATCTAATATGATAATTTCTGATATAGATTTAGACAAATTGAATTCAGAAAGGATTAAGAATAAAACCTTTGGACGCTCCAAACCTCATAATTCATTCAGAGAAATATCTATTTATTTAGAAGACAAATTTTCTTCTCAAATAAATAGAACTACTATAAAATCTCCGTTTGTTCCTACTGATTATACTAAACGAGCCGAGACTTGTAAAGAAATATTCAGTATTCAAGCAACTGCTCTTACGAAAAGATTGAAAAGCATCAATTGCTATAGCTTAGTGCTTGGGCTATCTGGAGGATTGGATTCGACTTTAGCCCTTTTAGTAGCATTAGAAGCATTCCGAATACTTCAAATCGACCCGAAAGGCATTCATTGCATTCTAATGCCTGGATTCGGCACTACAAAGCGAACAAAGGGCAATGCTGAATTGCTGTGCGAGCATCTTGGCGTAACTTCCAGGATAATTTCAATCGACAAAGCCGTCAAACAACATTTCGCAGACATTGGACACCAAGAAAGTGATTTATCCATTGTTTATGAAAATTCTCAAGCTCGCGAACGAACTCAATTACTAATGGATATTTCTAACCAGGTGAACGGAATAGTATTAGGCACTGGGGATTTATCCGAAATAGCTTTGGGTTGGTCCACTTATAATGCTGACCATATCTCAATGTATAACGTGAATTGCGGTGTGCCGAAAACCTTAGTGAAGTATATCGTTCAATGGTGTGCTGACGAAAAGTATCAAACCATTATAGCTTCCACTTTAACTGATATTTGCAATACCCCAATTTCTCCGGAATTACTTCCACCGGATGAAAATGGTAATATAATTCAAGAAACAGAAAAAAGCGTTGGTTCGTATATACTTAACGACTTTTTCCTTTATAATTTCTTTAGATTTAATTATAGTCCGAGCAAATTGTTTTTGCTTGCAGAAATAGCTTTTGGAGACGAGTTGTCGGCTAGCGAAATTAAGCATTGGTTGAAGATGTTCTATACTAGATTTTTCAGAAGTCAATTCAAGCGTACCTGCGTACCAGACGGTCCGAAAATTGGAAGTGTTGCTTTGTCTCCACGAGGAGACTGGAGAATGTCCACCGATAGCGAGTTAACCCTATGGATTAACGAGATAGATAGAATCGAGATTTAACCGATTTTTATCCAAATACTCTAATAATAAAGGCAGGCTCTTGGCGATCATTCATCATCACGGTCTGCCTAATTTTATATTCTTCAGTTTCAAAATTTGTAATTTGATAATTAAGCAAACTTTGACTGATGAAACTACTAAATTTTTCGACAGTATCCTTAGGGAATACTTCTTCGTCCCTTTTGCCTCTTAGGTTTTCTCGAGATAATTTTGTTACCTGTTCAAATTGAGCATTTACGAACTCATAGTTCATATTAGGCAATTTAATTATAGAAACCGGAAACGGCATTTGTTCGATAAATGAATATATTAATTTTATTGTTCTCTGATAGTTATTCAAACTTTCAGAAGCTTTTGCGAGACTTTGTTCTAATTCTTTTATGCGAGAGAACTGTTTTTTATTATCAATTGACAGATTTTTCAATGCCGAAAATAATTTATTGGTATCAATATTTACTTCTCCGCCGGATTTTCTGCTAATAATAATTATAGCAACTATAAATCCTCTTTCGTTAAACGCAGGTTTTAAATAAAAAGATACTTCTTGTTCGGCAATTTTCTTTGTGTATTCAAAAGGTTCACGAAGTTCGACTACTCTTTTATTGTATTCAGTAATATGCTTCACGACATCGGAAGGTTCGTTTACAAATATTTCTTGAAATAAACGTCCCTCGAAATTGGCTTTCTGAGTTACTTTATTTGAAGTAGTAAAATACTGATTTTTTGCTGAGTCGTTCATATAAAGAATAGTATTTTTCAAATCTAAGATTGTAATACCGTCCTGAATATTATCAAACACTAAACGCATATCAGTTTTTACTTGATCTAATTCGTTGCTGTGTCTTTCTTGAATTGTTTTGATTATAGAATTAGTAGGAATAATCTTGAAATACGAGCGGAACACTTTGTCCAATCTTTTGATTTTCCAAACTAACAGGAAAATATCGCCATTATCTTTTTCGCCGACCATTTTAAATTCACGTTCCTCGCGAGTACTCATTACAAATTTAACTACCAACTCCTCCAAATCTAACTGGATTTGAGTATGCTGAACTTCATCAAAGCTTTCTTCTATTCTCGGTTTAGTATTGCGGGTAACTTTATAAATAGCCTTAATCAAACTGTTGCCACGCTCAAAGAATTTCTCAACATCGCCAAAGAGCTCTTCGACAGCTCCATAAGTATTCACTATCCTTAAATCATCTTTTGTGTCGATGATTACTAATTCAAAATACTTCAACAAATCGAAATTTTCTTGATTTTGATTATCAATTCTGGCTCTTAGCTCAGTAATAGTATTTTTATAATCTTGAATTCGGTCGTCCATCGCTCATCAGTAAAATTAGGTTATTAATTACACATTCATAGGAATGCTAATTTATCTAATTTTTCACTCAAAACATAATACTTTTTTATCTTACACATTGAATGAATACGTAACTCGTTTACTTACGTTTTATATATATCATTATTGGCTTTTACGACTAATATTAATAGCCCTATGGCTACTTCCCCATTCCGCCATCGCATCAATTACGCTTTCGATTCCCCTGCCGGATTCTGTAAGTTCATATTCTATCCTTGTGGCAATGTCGTCAATTACTGTGCGAGTAACAATCCCGTTTAATTCCAAATCTTTCAATTCACACGAAAGCTTTCTCGGAGTAATTTTGGGAAGCAATTTCTCAATTTCTTTATATCGCTTTTTCCCGGTCATCAATACGCCGATTATTGGCAATTTCCATTTGCTACGAATCGAATTCATCACTTCGTTAATGGCTCGCACCTTTTCCATCGGACATTTTGGTAATATTTCTCTATGCATAATTCATCAAAATATGTTTTACATATCACACTATACAAAACCATAGTACTATACTTTAGTATAGTATTGAGTTTCAGATTGCAAATATATGTAATTTTGTAATACCAAATTTTATTTTTTTATTATTCATGGAGAAAATTATGATATTAATAACTGGAGCAACCGGACATTTTGGCAAAGCCGCAATCGAATTATTACTTGCCAAAGGTATTCCTGCAAATTCAATTTCTGCGATGGTGCGAGATAGTTCTAAGGCTGTAGAGTTACAAGCCAAAGGAATTAATATTCGTATCGGCGATTATGATAATTATAATTCGCTCGTATCAGCTTTTACGGGTATAGATGAATTATTATTAGTGTCGAGCAATAATATTCCTAATCGTTTAGCTCAACACACTAATGCGGTAAATGCCGCAAAACAAGCCGGAGTAAAGCATATAGTTTACACAAGTTTCGTTCGCAGAAATGAAACAGAGACTAATCCGCTTGGACTGCTCGCCACGGCTCATATCGAAACAGATAAATTAATCAAAGCGAGCGGTATGGCTTACACTATTATGCTCAATAATTTATATGCTGAAGCATTAACAATGTTTTTGGGCGAAAATGTATTAGAAACCGGAATTTTCTTGCCAGCCGGTAACGGAAAAGTCGCTTATACTGCACGCCAAGATATGGCTGAAGCGGCAGCAATAATTTTGACAAATCCGCAGCATCAAAATAAAGAATATATAATTTCAACTGATATGAATTACACATTAGATGAAGTGGCTACTATGCTTTCAGAATTATCCGACAAGTCTATTGCAAATGTTAATCCTTCGATGGACGTATTCAAAGATTCTATGGCGAAAAACGGAGTCCCGGCGGAAATCATTACTATGATGGCAGTATTCAGCAAGGCTATCGAAGAAGGCGAATTCGAGACTTACTCTAAAGATTTAGAAATGATTCTCGGCAGAAAGCCAGCAACAATAAAAGAATTCTTAAAATCAATCTACGTTAAGTAATAGCTCTATATAAATTTGGCTTCCAATATTTTCAATTATTTGAAGAATTGGAAGCCATTAAATTTTATCCTTTTAGTAAAAGCATCGAATAGAGCTATTCAAATTTAAAACTTTTTAAACAGTTTAGAGCTAATTCTCTATTTTTTAAGTATAATTCATCAAGCCCTGAAAATGATATTTTTAATATATTATTATTTCTTTTATAAACACAAATAATCTCATACCTTGAATTATAGGGTGATTTCTTTTCACTATAAGAAATTTCTTTCCAAATACACTCCTTGCCATTGATGCTAATAGCTTCTTCTTTAATCTCTTTAATGTCTTTGTAGAACATATTATAAACTTTAACAAATGAGATAAGAGCTTCTTCTTTAGTTCCGCCTGGCATAATCATAATATTAAAATCCATATCCGCTTGTACATTGGAATCAATACGATATTGACATCGCACTAC
>CAZIIZ010000213.1:0-3861 GCA_964539225.1 uncultured Hyphomicrobiales bacterium
GTTCAACTTCCCGAATTCTGAAAATCACGAAATAGACGGCGGACACTTGTTGTACTACGAACAAAGCCAAGAGTTCGTGCGTTTAGTCCATGAGTTCGTCAGCAAGAATCAATAGTCGAAAAGCTATAATAATTCGATATATCGGCAAATACGTTTCATAAAGAGTAAGGAATTATCTCGAGATTCTCAAATTCATTACTACAATTAATTTGAGCCGATTTGAGATTTCATTTCACTAAAACTAAAACATTTCGCTGTGTGTAACGTTTATTTGCACACAAAGTAATTGTTTCAATAATATATTGAGGATTGAACATGATAAACAAAAAAGTAGAAAAAGCAATAGTCGAACAAATTGCAAAAGAAATGTTCTCAGCTAATCTTTATTTGGCGATGTCTGCATATTATAAAGCTAAAAATTTAAACGGATTCGCCAATTGGATGCGAGTACAAGCTCAGGAAGAATCAGCTCATGCTATGATATTTTTCGATTATTTAATCGAACGCCATGGCGAAGTGAAGCTCGCTACTATCGAAGCTCCTCAGAGCGAATGGGCTACTCCGCTTGCAGCATTCGAAGCCGCTTATGCTCACGAACAGCACATTACTGCCAGTATTAATTCTATTGCCGAAGTGGCTATGCAGGAAAAAGATTTCGCTACTTCTACTTTCTTGCAATGGTTCATCACCGAGCAAGTAGAGGAAGAAGCAAATGCCAGCGAATTAGTGGACAGATTAGCAATGGCTAAAGAATCTCCAGGAGCGTTATTTATGCTTGATACGGAATTGAAAGCCAGAGTGTTCGTAGCACCGGTGATTAAATAATCATTCCGCCTTTTTTATATTCGACAGTCATTTATTTGTTTCCTGCCATTTCTTCATTTTAGAGAAATAGCAGGAAACATTTTTTTATCATCAACATTTATCGAATACTACTGAAAAAAAATCTCGAAAAGTCAATTTCTTAACCTAAACGAGAATAATTTATAATATTTGGAAACCTTCCGACAGTTTCTTAATCTGTCAGAAGTTTCTTAACCTGTCAGAAGGTTTAAATAATTCAATGATTGCACAGATTTGTTTTTTGCCTAATATTAACCTCTTATTTATCAAATCAACATTTCCAAGCCGTAATTTGCAGACTGTAATTTGTAATATTATTCGGGGTATAGATATGAAGCAAATTGACGTACAAGAAATCATAGAATCATCGGGCAATGAATGGGCAAATAAATTGCCAAATTTCTCCAAGCAAATAATTTATAAAACTCTAAACAAAATAATCAATGCAGAGGAAATAAACAAATTCATCTTAGCAAATGCTGATAAACGCAATTATGAGCTAATTGATGAATTATTCGAATACTTGAATTTTTCGTATAACGTATCGCATTTAGATAAATTGAATATACCCGCCGAGGGCAAAGTAATCTGCGTAGCTAACCATCCTCTCGGAGCATTAGACGGTTTGGCAATTTTGAGAGCCATTTCGGAAGTACGGAAGGATGTGTTGATAGTAGCGAACGATTTACTGCTGAATTTAGAGAATTTATCTGAACTGTTCCTGCCTTATAACGTGTTTTCATTGCAAGCCCAAAAGGAAAACATCAAAAGGATAGATAAAGCCATTCAAGATGATTGTGCTGTGGTGTTCTTTCCTGCGGCTGTGGTGTCGAGATTAACTCCAAAGGGAGTCAGAGACGGAAAATGGTCCAAGGGTGCATTAAAATTCGCATTGAAACACAAAGCTCCAATATTGCCGATATTCGTGCAAGCGAAAAATTCAATAAACTTCTACTGTACTTCTATGATAAATAAAAAGCTATCAATGCTATTGTTGCCAAACGAAATGTTCAATAAACGCAACACCGAAATAGCTCTGAAATTTGGGAATCTAATTCCAACTACTTCATTATCAGCAATTTCCGACATAAACACTCAGAATAAATTATTAAAAAAGCATCTCTATAAATTGCATAAAAAGAACGTAGAAGTATTCAAAACCGAGAAGACAATAATTCACCCGATAGAAAGCAAAATTATCGCCATGGAATTAGCCGATAGTCATCTATTGGGTACGACTAAAGACGGAAAATCAATTTATAGCGTTACTTTCAATACTGCGAAAAACACTATAAAAGAAATTGCTCGATTGCGAGAAATAACATTCAGAAAAGTCGGCGAAGGCACAGGTGAGAAATTCGACTTCGATAAATACGATAAATACTATCACCACATAGTGCTGTGGGACAATCGCACTTTGGAAATAGTCGGAAGCTATCGGATAGGTCTCTGCTCCGAAATATTGAAAGAATATGGCACATCCGGACTTTATAATTCTGAAGAATTTCGCTTCGGAGACGAGTTTTTAACGATACTACCGGACAGTATGGAGATGGGACGCAGTTTTATTCAGCAAAAATACTGGCGATCGAATGCTTTGGATAATTTATGGCAAGGCATCGGACTTTTTGTCCGTCAATATCCTGAAATTAAATTTATGTTCGGTGCGGTAAGTATCAGCAATTCGTATACTGATGCTGCAAAATCAATGATAGTATTCTATTATCAGAAGTGGTTCGGAGCCAAAGAGCAAATTGTGCAAGCCAAGAATAAATACAAATTAAGCAAAAATCAAATATCCGAATACGATGAGATGTTTAACTCCGGCGATGTCGATGCAGACTATAGAATACTCAAATCGACTCTAAAAGAAATGGGCTATAGTGTGCCGGTGATGTTCAAGCGATACACCGAGATATGCGAACCGGGCGGTATTCAATTCGTAAATTTCAATACTGACGTTAACTTTTCAAATTGTGTGGACGGTTTCATAGTGTTGGACGTAAGCAAAATCAAGAAAGCCTATAAAATCCGTTATCAATTTATCGAAAAAGAACTAAGCGAGATGATGACAATTGATATAAGCGGAAAATTGATAGCCGAAAACCAAATTAGCGAAGTATTATTATAATATTGCTCAACACATTTATCCTTACTCATTCGCATTAAATGCAGCCACAAATGAGTAAGGATAAATTTTATTGTTTCAATTACAAATCGCCACCGACTGGTCTGAGCTGAATTTCTTCAATAGCCACTCCCGTTGCAAATGTTTGTACTAACGCATCCCGCATTATTAATCCGACTTCTTTAGCTTGCATCATATTCTGTCCGAATTTCTCTAAATTTTTCGGATCCCAAATTTCAGTAGCGGTAGCTCCGGGAAAAACATTAATTACTCTTATTCCGTATTTGCGAACTTCTTCGCGGACTACATTCGAAAATGCTTCGACCGCAGCTTTCGATGCAGCATATATGGAGCATCCATAAAATGGTTTACGAGCGACTACAGAAATTGTATTCATTATCACGCCGAACTGATTAGCTATCATATCCTCTAACACAGTTTTAGTGCATAGAAATACGCCTTTCGTATTAATATCCATTACTGAAGTATAATCGTCAAGGCTAGTTTTTAATAACGAAGCACTCTTGAATATTCCGGCATTGTTCACCAAAGCATCAATTTTCCCGAATTTTTCTTTGATTGATAAATATGTAGCATTTACCTCAACGGCATTAGAAACGTCGCATTTGATAATAAACACATTTTCGCTGTCGCCGAATTCAGCTTTAGCTGTCGTAACCGATTTTTCGGTAGATGAAGTCAAAGCTAATTTGCAATTGTTGCTAAGTAACGCTTTTGCTGTTTCTAATCCAATTCCGCGAGTGCCGCCGGTGATCCAAACGGTACGATTTGATAAATCTTGCATTTATTTACTTTCTCTATTATCTAATCTTTTATTTATTAATTACACTACTTGCCAAGCCAAGAATTTTTTCGGCTTGCTCTTGAAG
>CAZIIZ010000213.1:3871-5691 GCA_964539225.1 uncultured Hyphomicrobiales bacterium
TTGAAGCGTCATATTCGATGTATCAATCTCAATTGCATCGTCTGCTTTGCACAATGGGCTATGCTCTCTATTGCTGTCGTAATAATCTCTATCCATAATTTCCTTTTGCACTACTTCTACGTCGGCAGGAATACCCTTATCGAGCAATTCACGAGTACGCCTGGAAGCTCTGGCGGATATGGAAGCTATTAAATATACTTTCAATTCTGCATTCGGGAACACCGCTGTTCCGATGTCGCGTCCGTCCATCACCACACCGCCTAATTTACCGATTTCCCTTTGGATAGCTACGAGTTTATCACGGACTTGAGCGATAGCACTTACTGGAGAAACTAATTTCGTAACTTCCGGCAATCGAATTGCTTCGCTAACATCCTCACCGTTTAAGATTGTTCTTTGCCCCAAATCAGACTGCCTTAACTCGATGTTTAGATTTTCTAACATATTAACGATGCGTGATTCGTCGTATTCTCTGGCTTGGCGGAACCAAGCTAAAGTAACGGCTCTATACATTGCCCCTGTGTCGATGTATAAATATCCCAATTGTTCAGCTACTATTTTCGCTGTCGTCGTCTTGCCTGAACCTGCCGGTCCGTCTAAAGCTATTATTATCTTATTCATTATTTATACTTCTATATTTTTTTTAAAATTGTTTCAATTTTTGATTCGTAATTATTAAAGTTATCGAACATCAAGTCCGGTTTATATATCTCTAATTCCTCAGCGGAGTGAAATCCGGTAGTAACCGCTATTGATAATATACTATTTGCCTTGGCACATATTATATCATTGGGCGAATCGCCAATAATTATCGCATTTCTATTGTTGAATAATGCCGACCAATGATTATTAGCTCTGTGAATGGCTAAATTCGGCAATTTATTCCTATCAGCATAATCGCAACCAAATGCTCCAACCGGGAAATAAGCTCCGAGCTGATAAGTATCTAATTTCAAATAAGCATTTTCTCGGAAATTGCCGGTTACTAAAGCTAATTCAGTATTCTCTAAACTATTCAGATAAGCAATCATTTTATCGACGGATGGCATTAAGACTATATTTTCACGAATTATTTCAGAGTCAAATTTTCGAATTAAATATGACCAAAGCTCGGTAATCCTATTTTCAACTTTACTAAAGGGAAAATAGGCAATATTACAAATATCTTTAATAATTTGTAAATCTGTCATACCCGAAAAATTCGGCATTTCGGATTCGGACACATCAAAATCGAACAATTCGTTTAAAGCTCTGCGGAATATCTGCTTCGAGCGATATTGCTTTAATCTGAGAATAGTCCCATCTATATCAAATAAAAACAAAAATTCCAAGTTACCGCCCAGTTAGTTAATTAATCAACTTCAAATATACAGATATTCTTTAAACATTCAAAGATAATTCAATGAGAAAGAAAATATAGCTTAATACAAATGAATAAGAGTCGAAAAAAAAGATTTTCATAAGACATAATTTTATGCTAAATTGCGTTCCAATTGATAAGTACCAAAATAACAATTTTTAGGATAGCTATGCAGAAGAAACCGGTAATTTTAATAGTAGATGATTCGCCGACTATGGCTCAAATTACGAACAATGCAGTAATATCATTCGATGCTTACGAAGTAGTAATTAGAGAGAACAGCACTAGGGCGATTTCATACGTAGGCAATAATCACGTAGATTTGATTTTGATGGATATTGAATTAGCGGATAGCAGATACGACGGAATCGAAACGGCACGATTGATTATGGCGAAGTACCATATTCCGATTGTGTTCGTTACGAGCATCGACAACCCCGAAGTCTTTAGTCAAGCAAAT
>CAZIIZ010000214.1:0-5687 GCA_964539225.1 uncultured Hyphomicrobiales bacterium
TTCAGCAGTAGCTTTATTACCATCAAATTTCACATCGTAACCATAATTACGAGTAAAAGCAGTATTATCAGCACCACCAACGATAGGCGACATAGATTTATCGTTATTACCATCTACATAGATACCTGCACCAGATGCAGATTCATTGTTTACAAAGTAAGTAGGAGTTGTAGTTACTTTTGTACCGCGAACTTGCAATCTTCCGAAAGTATTCTCTTGGAAAATCGCTCCGCCTCTTGCATACATACCAGCTTCAACGCCTTTAGTATTTTCTTCTAATTTATAAGTTTTAGCTTTATTTGTAGTAAACTTACCAGCAACGATTAAAGAAGAATTTGTTCCTAAATACACTGCACCGCCCATAGCACCATCTGTTTCATTGGCTTCTTGGTAGTTTTCAGCAGTGTTATTAACGAATTCTATATTATCTACAGAAGTCAAATTAACAACTGAATCTTGTGTATTATTCCAATTTCTAATATTAATTGAATCATTAACGCCTAAACCAACTTCAATTTGACTTGCAGTTGTAAAGTCGTTCTGACGACCTGAAATTAAAACAGCTCCACCTTTGGCGAAGTTTTTATTATATCCTTGTGGATATTTACAAACGCCATCTAAATCGTCATATTCTACCGGAATAGAACCGACATATTTAATTTTGATGTTTGCTAATCTAACGTTATTGCTATTAAACTTCAAATTACGCATTCTACCTAAGAAGATAGATAAACGTGCATCGTCGTAAGCTTGTCTTTCAGCATCAGTCAATGTTTCATTTATTACTGATTCATCTAAGTTATCAAGTCTTGGAATTGAAGAATTGTATCTTGATGGTTGTCCATTAGGCTCAGTAAGAGCGAAATTTTTGCCCACAGGATATGTAGCTAAAGCTGCATATTTAGGAGTCGATACAAATCCAGCAGGAGCTTGCAATACTTGCAATGCACCGGCTGCGTTACGTGCGAAATTATGATTAAATTCGCAACCAATCAACCAAGTTCTTGAAGAGAAAGTAGTGATAGCACCACCGGCTCCATTAGTTACTTTTACAATTGCTTTGTTTAATTCAACTATTTTAGCTGAATCTAAACCTGCAACTTGATTATCTCTTTCAGTATAATAAGGAGTATAGTCAACTGTAGTATCTTTTCTCATATTTTCAAATTTACAGTTTCTAAAGAAAGCTGCTCTTGCACCCGGAAGAATCACAATGTGACCTTTTTCGCGAGTGAAGCTATTTGTAACTTGACCTATGAAATTGATAGGATTGATTTCTAATCTCATTGTATCAGAGTTGTTGGCTCTTTTCCAATAGTAATCATTTCTTATATCTGTTACCGGATCCACTACTTCGTGGATAGTTGATACCAAATAATAGATTGCTTTTTCAAATGGGATAATTACTTCATTTGGACCTAAAACGAATTTACTTCCATCTAAAGTATTACCGCCGTCGCGTAATTTTCTTGTTACTTTGTTCAAAATAACATTGAATACGTAATCGGCTTTGTTTGCATTGACTGTAGGTTCTGCTTGAGTATTAAGCTTGATAACCCTTGGGTCAGTGAAATAATTAAGATCTGCGTAACCTGTCCAATGATCCGGATTAGATCCGATTGGGATTAGATTAGTGTTGTAAGTTGCATTGGCAAAGCCGTCTGCAATAATTCTACCGCCGGTAGAGTCAATAATTCTACCGTTAGGGGGGAACTTCACGGTTGTACCGGGTTCAATTATCAAAGTACCACCAATTACAAGTTTGTTGAGAACTTTGTAAACAGTATCCTTCGAGAAAACTCGTACATCACCGGGAGCTACTCGCCCGCCGACAAGCACTTCTGGTTTGTTCTGTGCATGACCCACATTGAGTCCAAGCACACACAACATAACCGTAAGGAAACTTATACGAAACAATCGACGCATATAACCTCCGTTATACAAAATATAGTTATTTAAAAAAATTTTATTATTATTTATCATTTTTAATCTTTATTATAAATACAAAATTCTTCACACTATTTGAACTGTGCAATAGATTTAACATAAAACCCACAATTCAGTAGTGATTATTCAATTATTGTGCCAAGTCTAACTAATCCAGCTTTTGATCTTCCGATGAACTCAGAGGATCTGTTCTCTGCGATGATGCCTTTATAAATTTTTATGGCATCATCTTTTTTGTTTAGCTTCTCGCTACACAATGCCATAAAATATTCATATCTATTCTTTGAGCCGTAATTTGTATAATTTTCAACAGCTTTTTTGTAATTTGAGATAGCTTTTTCGTAATTGCCTTTGGCTTCTTCTACAGAACCCAAGCCTGCATAAGCTCCCTCAATTACTAATTTAGAATCAGCTTCTATAGCAATTGTGAAATATTTTTCTGCTTCAGAATACTTTTTTTCTAAATTGAATAGATTAGCAGCATATAAAGCGGCTAATTTGCCCTGCGGTGTGCTTTCGTATTTCTTTACTATTTCCACTAAACCAATGACAGCTTCGCCTCTTATTACTAAAGACTTGCTACCATTTAGAGCTGCATCGATACTTTGAGCATCTTTTGCATTATAAAGCGGAATAATGCGAGATAGAGCCGTGGCGGCTTTCTCTTGATTTTTAACTGCACTATCTTTTATGTAGTTAGAAGCAAAAAATACAACTACTACTAAAAGTACTAAACCTATTGAAACCCAACTGACCAATTTACTATTTTCGTGTACGAAAAGATTGATTTTGTCAGTCAAATGAACCGGCACTTCTGAATCCGGTTGCATGATTTCATCTTTTTGTTTTTCTTCCATCAGTGTTAAGTAACTCCTTGGTATTTATTTGTTTATATAATTTAATTTTATTATCGTTTATTTATATTTTCTACCGAATTTCAAACCATTATTGTTGTACGCCCGAAGGGATTCGAACCCTAAACCTCCGGAACCGGAATCCGACACTCTGTCCAATTGAGCTACGGGCGCAATCCCGGACTATATTGCACATTAAATTAGGTACAAATATAACACTTTTGCCGCATTCTATCAAACGGCTAATTACGAAAATAACAAAACTTTAGCAATTCTTTGCTATGATTTTTTTGAAATTTTCTATTTATACATAATACTTACTTCTATGTGTCAAGTTTTTTACACACTCTTTTTAAAACTTGACAAGTTTTCTTACATTATTTACCACATCTTGACTATTTAGCAGTATTTCTGTTTCATAACTCTTCGCAAATCCTACCGGAGTATTCTTGCTGCCGACTCTCATAACAGGTGCATCTAACTCTTTAAACAAATTTTCGGTAACGTCAGAAGCGATTTCGCCACCGAATCCGCCGAACACTCTGTCCTCGTGTACTATCAATAATCTACCAGTTTTCTTAACTGAGTTATACACCATTTCTTTATCCCATGGGACAATTGAACGCAAGTCAATTATCTCTAATTCAATACCTTCCTTAGCTAATTCGATGGCGGCTTTCATTGAAATATGAACAGCATTGCCGTAAGTAACTATAGTAGCAGATTCGCCCGCGCGCAGAATCCTACCTTTACCAAATGGTATTATATGTCCCTCAGCAGGTTCGGCTGTATGGGCAGCTTTGAAGTTATACAAGAATTTCGGTTCGATAAATATCGTTACGCCTTTAGAGCGAATTGAATTCCGAAGTAATCCGACTGCATCATCTGCAAATGCCGGATTGACTACTCTTATTCCAGGTTGAGTAGCGAAAATAGCTTCTAAATTTTGACTATGATATAATCCGCCCTGAATATAACCGCCGCTTGCTAATCTAATCACAATATTAGGCGAGTACTGTCCGGCAGTTCTCCAGTAGTCATGCGAGCATTCGATTAACTGTTCCATAGCAGGCCAGAAATAATCGGCGAACTCCGCCCCTTCGATTACTACTCTTGCTTCATCGTCATATCGGCAAAATCCATTTGCAGTTCCAACTATAGAATCTTCGGCAATAGACGCATTGAACACTCTATCCTTACCGAATTCTTCAGGCATACCTTTTACTACGTTGAATACACCGCCTTTTCCAATATCCTGTCCCCATAGATAGGTCTTCGGGTTAGCTCTGAATTCTTCTTTCAAAGTATGATTAATTGCTTCTATATAACTAATTGTTTTCTCGGATTTATGAATTGGCTCTACGAAATTCTCAGAATCAATATATGCTGATGGCATAATGAATTGAGTATATTTAGTGCCATCGGCTGCGGGAGCAAGCTCTGCTAAATCAGCAGCTGCGAAGATTTCCTCCTTATTTCTTTCTTCTATGGCAGTTAATTCTGACTCGCTTAATATGTTTTTGTTCAACAAATTGTATCTGAACTGCATCAATGGATCGCAACGCTTTACTTTAGCTAATTCTTCGGGGCTTCTATACAGCTCGTGTCTGTCTGAATTAGAATGCGAACCTACCCGGTCGCAATCTGCATGAATGAAAGCTGGACCGTTTCCGCCAAGTGCATACTCACGAGCTTCTTTGAGGGCTTTCATCGAATCGTATGGATCTCGTCCGTCGCAATTAATTATCAGTAGATCTTTCATTCCTCGATAATTCTCGGATACAATTTGGTTACCGGTTTGGTCGGTGAGCGGTACAGAAATCCCATATTTATTATTCTGAATCACGAAGATAGCCGGCAATTTCTCTAAAGTCGCTACATTTAATGCTTCCCAGAAATACCCTTCAGAACAAGCAGATTCTCCACTGGAATAATATGCGACTTCATCACCTTTAAACTTCTTAATTGCTCGTGCTACTCCGGAAGTATGCAAAGAATGATTGCCTGTGCAGCTCGACACATTCTGAATACCAATTGATGGTTTCGCAAAGTGATTGCTCATGTGTCTGCCGCCTCCGGCTACATCAGTGTCCTTGCTTAAGCCATTTAAAATAATTTCTTCTGGAGTGATACCTGCGGCAAGTGTAGTCATCATGTCTCGATAGTAGGGAAATAAATAATCTTTACTTTGGCGGAATATTGTGCCGAGTGCCAATTGAATACCGTCGTGTCCGGCAAATGCTGCGTGATATGACCATCCTTTCGCCATCTTCAAATATAGAGCAGCTTTCTCGTCGAGCTTACGACCTAAGTGCATTAACTTATACCAAGCAATTATCTCATCGTTACTATAGCCGGTCCAATCGAATTTACTACACAATTCCACTTCGATATTTTTGCCAAGATATTCCATTTGAACATAATTTTCGTTGATTACTTCTGTATTATTCTTTGTCATAATTTTCCTCTTATATATTATAGTTGTATTTTTCAATTTTACATTTTCAAACATTTATTTTAGTATAAACGAATATATAGCATTTATTATTTGATATTTATGTTGATTTTATTATAATGATTGCTAACATCTAATTATCGGCTTATACTATTCCCTAACTATAATATACATGCTTAGCTTAATCACATTTAGAATTCAATCACTAACGTATAACAGCTACGCTGTAAAGAATAATGAGCATCTTTACTCCGTAATAAGTTATACGTTCGTAACAAAATAAAGCTAAAACGCTCTCCAAACTCCGTTGCGATTGAACCAAGACCTTTGCAAAACTCAGCTACCATGTAGATGTCATTCCTGCGAGCGAGTCTTAGAGCGAATGCAGGAATCTATAAGACTTGTATTAACAATAACTTACGAATAATGAC
>CAZIIZ010000215.1:0-5682 GCA_964539225.1 uncultured Hyphomicrobiales bacterium
AAGGAATTTGCAGAATTGCCATTTAATCACGGTATATATTCTTCACATTTCACCTTTCCGCAAGGTTTGCCTAAAACTCACGAACACGATAAGAAACCGCCTGTAGGCTTAGGTTTATTTAGTGGCGGCAGAATGTGTGTATATTACAGCTTTGAATCGAATATTTCTGACGGCTGGACCGACCCAAATGTTCATAAAGATTCGCCTGAAGTTAGGGAAAAAGCATTTAAAATGGGTGTTAATATCATAGTATGGGCATTAACTAATTAATAATTAAGACAATTAGATTCGATTATGGAATATAAAAATATTTACGATAAAATAATTTCGAAAATCAAGGCAGTTCGTTCAAAAGAATCTGCCTTATTGCTGTTAAGTTCTGTATTGATTGTAATCAGCATTGCATTGATTACCGTGTTAGCAGTTTCGCTTATAGAGCAAATTGCCAATGGCGACGAAACTTTCAGAACGATATTGGCTGGATTGATTTTCGCATCGCTGATAATTCCCGGAGTAATTTACGTGTCTCCGGCATTAATGCGATGGATGGGAATTAAAAATCAACCAAATGAAATTGATATTGCAAAACGTGTCGGAGATCATTATCCCGAAGTAAAAGATAGATTAAGCAATACAATTGAATTGATTCAGGAATTAGATACCGCTGTAACATCTAGGGATTTAGCGATTTGTGCATTTGCAAATACGGCAGAAATTGCTTTGAATAAAGACTTTACAGTCATTATCGACAGACAAAAACCGCGAAAGGTAGCATATTTTTTTATTTCTGTATCGGCAATAACAGTATTAAGTTTTACAGTATTTAGCTCTTCCTTGGGAGCATCTTTATATCGCATAGTAAACTGCTCAGAATCTTTCTTGCCTCCAGCCCCTTTCTCTTTGAAAATTGAAACAGTTAAATTGAACGTCATGAGAGGCGAAAAAGTAAAGATTAGCGTGAAAGCCATTGGCACGGCACCATTAGAAATCAAGCTTAATATGCGTGAATTCTCGCAAGAAAACTTTGATTCTTACGTATTGAAATTAGATTCCGGCAATACATATTCTTATGAAATTCCATCAGCAAAGACATCGCTATATTTCTATGCTTCGGCTGAATGGATGAATTCAGAAGTAGAATCTCAACTTTGCACACTTAACGTCGTGGATAAACCATTAATTCGCAATTTAAGCGGAACTGTTACAGCTCCGGCATACACTAGATTGGCTTCTAAGCGATTCGATGAACAAAATGCAGATATTTCTACTTTGCGTGGTTCAGCTGTTCATATAAGTCTAAATTCAAATAAAGATTTGAAAAGTGCTGAATTGATATTTTTAAAAGCAAAAAACAATGCCGTTACCGACACGAATAAAGCCCATAGTGCAATTGACTCTAATATAATTAAATTTAACGTCGATGGCAAAAAAGCCGAGGGCGGTTTTTCAGCCACTATGAATGGTCAATATTACATCAGAATTACTTCTAAAGACGGCGTACAGAACGACAATCCTATTAAATACAACGTCTATGTTAATACCGATGATTATCCTTCGATAGTACTGATAGAACCATTTTCAGACGCACAAATTGGAGAAGATGCAAAGCTGTCGATGCGAGTAGCTATCTCTGATGATTATGGTTTTTCCGGTTTGAAATTATATTATAGACTCGTAGAATCTAAATATACTACGCCTACCGATAAATTTAGTTCAATTAATGTTCCGATTATCTATTCTGAATTAGCTTCGGAAGTACCTTTCCTCTGGGATTTAGAGAAAGTTGGTATTTCGCCCGAAGACAAATATGAATACTATTTCGAAATAACCGATAACGACAGAATTAGTGGACCGAAATCAGCTAAAACTAAAACTTCTACTGTTCGCCTCCCTTCATTGGATGAAGTCTTAAAACAAACTGACCAAACTCAGAAAAATGTAGAAAAAGACTTAGAAAAAGTAATGAAACAAGCGGAGGATATTAAAAAAGAATCCGATGACTTGAACAGAGAATTAATGAGAGATAAAACCAATAAAAAAGAAATGAATTGGGAACAAAAGAAAAAAGCTGATGATTTAGCCAAAAAGCAACAAGATTTGAATAATAAAGTTAGCGATATTCAGAAAAGTTTGCAAGAAGTAACTGAAAAGCTAAAAGAAAACAATGTTTTGTCTCCGGAGACATTGCAAAAGTATATGGAATTGCAGAAGTTACTTAAAGAAGTTAATTCTCCTGAGCTTCAGAACATGCAGGAAAAAATGCGTCAAGCTATGGACAAACTTACTCCCGAACAAATGCAAGATGCCTTGAAGAATTTCAAAATGGACGAAGAAAAATTCAAACAAAGCATTGAACGCACTATGAAAATGCTTAAACGCATTCAAAATGAGCAAAAAATGGATGCTTTAACCAAAAAGACTGAAGAACTAATAAATAAATTAGACGATTTGAACAAAAAAATGCAAAACACTAATTCGTCGGATCAAGAAAAAAAGAACGAATTAGCCAAGCAGCAAGACAAATTGAACGATGACTTAAAAGATATAGCTAAAGATTTAGATAATTTAGAAAAAAGTTTGAAGGAAATGGGCAAAGATAATCCTGCTGAAAAGATGAAGGATGCTAAATCTCAATTAAAAGAAGAACAGACTTCGCAAGAAATGAATTCTTCTAAAGAAAATATGAAAAGCGGAGATTTCAATCAAGCGGATAAAAATCAGAAGCAAGCTCGTCAAAACTTGAAGAACTTTCAAAAGAGTATGGAGAATATGAAAAACTCTATGAAAGATCAAATGACTAAAGAAGCTATTCGCAAAATGCAAAAAGCTACTCAAGATATGAACCAATTATCTAAAAAGCAAGAAGAATTAAAGAACAAAACTCAGAATTTAGATCCGAATTCTATGCAGTATAAAGATGCTGCCAGCCAACAGTCGGATAATATGGAAGCTATGAGTAACGTAGTTTCATCTATGTACGAATTAGCACAAAAAACTTTCGCTGTTACTCCGGAAATGGCTAAAAATCTTGGCGACGCTCTTCAAGGAATGCAAAAATCTATCCAATCGCTTACTGAACGCAATGGATACAATGCGATGAAATCTCAAGAGCAATCAATGGCTGCTATGAATAAAGCCACAGGGCAAATGCAACAAATGATCGGACAAATGCAAAAGACTGGTTCTTGCTCGAATCCGGGTGGTTCGGGAGATCCTAAAGACGGTCAAGGCGGTTCTCCGGGCGGTATGATGCAGAAATTGCAAGATTTAGCCGCTCAACAGCAGGCTATCAATCAAGCTATGCAACAAATGGGAGGCACTGGCGGACAAGGACAAGGCTCACTTAGCCCTGAACAACAAGCAAATATGGAGAAATTATCTAATCAACAAGGTAGTGCCAAAAAATCTTTAGAAGAATTAAATAAAGAACAAAAACAGTTCTCCGGCGGCAAGAAAAAAGGATTGGGCGATTTGGAAAAAGTAGCTCAAGAAATGCAAGAAGTCGTTAACGAAATGAAGCAAGGTAGCGTTTCGCCAGAAACCCGTAAGAAACAGGAAAAAATCCTTTCTCGGTTGCTTGATGCGTCTCGCTCTATGACCGAAAGAGATTTTGATAAAAAACGCGAAGCTCACTCAGGCGAAGATGTGTCAAGACGCAGTCCAAATCAATTTGATATGTCCACCCAAGAAGGTAAAGCTGCCGGATTAAAAGAATTTTTGAGATCTATTCAGCAAGGATATAACAAGGACTACGAACTATTAATTAAGCAATACTTCGAAGGAATCCAAAAGTAAAAAAGTAAAATATCGAAATTAATTCGATTATTTAGATTAATTTCGATATTTTTGCGTTCTTGTACTGATTTAATTTGCAATTATTTAAAATAATTATTAGAATAACCGTTAATAAATCAAGAATATTCGCATCGGAAAGAATTATTCTGATCAGACGGCGTAAGTAAAAACAATAAGGGAAAAGATGGCTTTTTTACCAATATATAGTTGCTTTCATCCGATTATGAAGCAAACTTCGGAACAAATTACTGAAATTAATGCTGATATTGTCAAATTAGCTCAAGATATGCTTGAGACTATGCATACTGCTGACGGAGTCGGTTTAGCCGGCAATCAAGTTGGATCAAATTTATCAATTGTTACTATAGATACTTCGGTACTCAAAGAAGCAAAGATAAAATATAAAAATTTAGTCCTAATTAATCCGACGATTTCCTATTTTTCTGAGGAAACTTCCGATTATAAAGAAGGATGCTTAAGCGTACCTACTATCCACGAGCTTGTTAAACGACCAATGGCAATTACTTTAAAATACTATGACTTAAGTGGCAACGAACATACAGTCGATGACAATGATACATTAGCTCGAGTAGCTCAACACGAATTAGACCACCTAAATGGCAAAATATTTGTTGACTTATTAACTCCAATGCGACGCACTTTGATTAAATCGAAACTCAAAAAAATACAAAAAGGTGCATTACTGCCTGAATACAAATTCGTAAATCAATATGACGAAGTATTGTAAAATAATAAAAATAATTTTTTAGATTAAGGAAAATATGAAATTTATAGATGAAGCAAAGATTTTAGTTAAATCCGGCGATGGTGGCGAAGGTCATATATCATTTAGACGCGAAAAAGGCGTTCCAATGGGCGGACCTGATGGTGGTACCGGAGGTAAAGGCGGAGATATTATATTTATTTCTGATCCTCAATTGAGTTCACTTTTAGATTTCCGTTACAAGCGGAACTATATTGCTGAAAATGGTAAAAATGGCGGTAAATATAAATGTACCGGCAAAGATGCTGAGGACATTGAAATTAGAGTACCAGTTGGCACTATGATTAAAGATATTCGCGATAATTTATTAGCCGATTTGACTATGGATTATCAAAAAATAGTATTAGCTCGAGGCGGCGACGGCGGTAGAGGTAACTGCGAATTCTGTACTCCTACCAACCAAACTCCAAGAACTGCAGAACCGGGCTGGCCGGGCAGAGAATTTGAAGTAAAAATGGAATTGAAATTATTAGCTGATGTAGGATTAGTTGGATTCCCGAACGCCGGAAAATCTACTTTGATTTCAGTAATTTCAGCAGCAAAACCAAAAATTTAATTCTTTATTTCGCTGTGCTGCCTCATGACTCCCGGCAAACATATAATTCTTTCTGCCCAACTTATGGAAAGTTTTCCATAAACCTCGACGTACAAACTATCTCTTTGCCAGCTAACACGACGCAGCTCAAAGAACCGCTATATTATATTCTTTCCCTGGCTCATGTGGAATGAATGATGTAGGACCCTCGGCTTGGCTAAAAGATGTTTTAGCCTGATTACCCGATTATAAAGCCAATAAACTTCATGAATTACTGCCCAATAGTAGATAATCTCTCGAATAACCGATAAACTCTTTCAGAAAAACAGATAAATCTTGCTGCAGGGCACTGTATTTTTCTTATTTTTAATGTAAGCATACTTTACTTCCGTGATGGATAGGGCCTATTTTGAACAATGACAGACTGATTAAGGTTGATCTTGCCATGAAGGGGGACGGGTTCGGAATTTTATGGACCAAGCGCTACTCCAAATGGATCCTTATTAAATACATTTTGATCGGAATATCGGGAGAAGCGCTTATAAGATATGATGCAGGTTTTTAGATG
>CAZIIZ010000216.1:0-5652 GCA_964539225.1 uncultured Hyphomicrobiales bacterium
GTTGAAAAATAATAAAATTTGGGATAAATAATTGAGAAGGAATATAGCAATCGAGAAAAAGACTATTGAAGTGATGATACGGCTTTATTGCTCTCGGCATCATAAAGCTAAATCAATTGTTTTATGCGATGAATGCACAGATTTATTAGAGTATGCAATAAAGCGGATTGATTTGTGTCCATTATTACCGGAAAAGCCAAATTGTTCAGATTGTAAAATTCATTGTTATCGAAGCGATAAAAGAGAAAAAATAAAAGAAATTATGCGGTATTCCGGACCTAAGATGGTGTGTCGCCATCCGATTTTGGCGATTCGGCATATTATTAGAAATAAATAAAAATATAATCAAATTCTAAAGTTAATAAGGGAAGAATGATGTCAGAGGTTCATAACCAAGAAAAGCTTGGAGTAGCACTCAATTCGGTATTTGCTGCCGTATTTTTAACAGTGTCGAAAATTATTGTTGGCGTACTTACGGGCAGTTTGGGAATTTTGTCGGAAGCTTTGCATTCAGCTTTGGATTTAGTCGCAGCGGCAATCACATATTTTTCTGTGCGAGTATCGGACAAACCCGCCGATGATGACCATCACTTCGGACACGGAAAAATCGAAAATCTGTCCGCTCTAATCGAGACTGTATTATTATTAGTTACTTGTATTTGGATAGTTTACGAAGCAGTTCACAGATTAGTAACGGGCAATTTGGACATTGAAGTAACTAAATGGAGCTATATAGTCGTTGGCTCGGCAATTATTATAGATTTTTGGCGATCTCGTGCTTTGATGAAGGCAGCTAAAAAATTTAATAGTCAGGCTCTCGAAGCCGATGCACTCCATTTCTCAACCGATATTTGGAGTTCGGCAGTAGTGCTATTTGGTTTGGTTTGTTCTCAATTCGGAATATTTTGGGCGGATAGTGTGGCTGCATTAGGCGTTGCAATTATTGTTACCGGTGTGTCGTATAATTTAGGGAAGAAGTCTATAGCAGTGCTATTAGATCAAGCTCCGCCGAATATGAGAGACGAAATCAAAGGATTAGCAATGTCTTTAGATGAAGTGAAATCAATATCTCAAATTCGCATTCGCAATGCCGGAGCTGATTATTTCGCCGATATTACTGCACAAACGAATCCGAATATTAGTTTTGTCGAAGCTCATAATTTATCGCACAAAATCGAATATATAATTCAATCCAAAATCTCTCGTTGCGATGTAACTGTGCATTTAGAGCCGTATGTATAGCACTTAAAGACCGTTGTGAAAGCCTATTTAAAGATAACCAAAACAATTATACACATCTTTTAGGGTTGTCATTCCGCAAGAATGAAAACTTTAAGGGTATGGAGTTTTGCAACGGTTTTATATTACTTTAGGTTTGGAGTATCGGCAGTAGCGTTATTGGAGCTGGTTGAAGAGAACGACAATCATTCTCTCCAACCAATCACCAATTCGTGCATATATAGATGATTTTATTAACTACTTAAACGGAGCTATAAGGAATTTCCCTTTTAATAGTTGAGTTCCGATTTGGATTTGATATAAGTAAACTCCGACTTTTAGATTCTCGGCTGATAATTCAAAATTATTAGCATTGACTTCGTAACTATTCAGCAATTTTCCAGCTTCGTTCCATAGTTCGATATTTGTTATTTTGTTATCTTTGTTTTCAAATACTATCTTAGAATTTTGCAAATATACTCCTTTAGGCAAAGTCGATGATTTCTCTAATTGCTCTACACTGGTAATAATTTCAGACTTAGGAATTAAAACTTTGAACAAATCTTGAATAGTGCCTAAATAGCTAATATACAAAGTGTTGATAATATCTTTATCCGATTCGCCATTTATCATGACAGAAATTCGTACAGTTTTTGAAGATTTTGTATTTACGACAGAACTGTCGGTAATGCCGCTTATTTTGAAATTGCAAATAGGATTAGAACTTCTAAATTTAATTGATGACAGTCCAACATCAATATTGCTAATATTTGTTATATCTCGTTCTAAAGTATATTCATTTGAAAGCTCTAATTCCGTAAATTTCATAGTACTCGAATCAGCTGTAAACAAAGGTACTTTGATAAATTTGCCAGTAATAGGGATGGTTAGACTGGTATTATTGGCGAATTCAATGATTACATCATTAGATGATTCGGCATAAGCACTTAACTCCGGATGATATTTTACATTAATTCCCAAACTTGTAGCTGAATCCAATAAATAAGGATTATTTGGCGAAGTTGAAATAAGTTCGGGAGTATCGACAAGTTCGAATACATCTTGTTTCTCTTTAAATTTAATGGCAGTAATTTTCAAAATAGTATTACCACTATTTTTAATATTTAGCATTTTTGTCGTAGGCTCGTCAATATATAGTTTAATTTTTCCCCAATTATCATCGCCACTACTATCAATTACGGAATTGTATTCTGCATATAAATCAACTATCGGTATGCTTCTATTATGTATATTTGCAATTAACTTAGCGGAATCCAAATAAATATCATCAGAATTGAATCGTGCCAATATCTCGAAATTCTTAGTAGCTCCCGGAGCTAAAATAATATTGGTTTGATTATTAGAATTAATTCTGAACGAACCTTTTCCTTCGGCTATATACAAACTGTCGATTGATACTGAATCTAATCCTATATTTGAAATCTTAATCGAATTAGGGAAATCCGTCCAGATACGATTCAATTCATATCTGAGAACTGATCGACTAACCGTTAAAGTACTCGGCTTATATGTAAATTCTTTTATGATTTTTGAACCGGAACTTGTCATTGCAGTAAACTTAACATGCCCATACCTTGCAATATTTGGAAATTCTATTCTAAAAGTAGCCGTTGTTTTATTGGGATTGATAGTATAAGTAAACAATGCGTTTTCATTATTGCCGGTATTGATTTCTCGTTTTATATTTAGAATTTTTGCACAATTGGCATCGGTTGCCAAGTCAATAGCGTTAATCGTCCCATTGATAATATTCGAATCAGGATTAGTAGATAATAAGTACAATGAATCCGCACAATGTTCAGCAAAATTTACACCGGTGGGATATCCGTACGCAAAACCGTCCATGCGAGCATCAATATTACCATAAGCATAAACGGAGAACAGAACGCCATCTTTTGTTGCTTCAAAGCTATGTTGGCCTGAAGCACAAGTTGCTGATAAATATGAAAATGGAGTTCCTGGGATAGCTTTAATTTTCCCACCATAGGTTTGTTTTATACTCACACCATCTAAGAAAATATCGTTTTCATTTCCGGTTTTGCAAACTATAGTAAAGTAATTAAATTCACCATTAATTGATGAAAACGAAGCGTAATTTGACCAACGATTATTAGGAGTAATTTCAATTAGCATACCTTCACCGCTCGCACTTGGTGCCTGTAATTGATCTTCCTTATTGACTTGTACTCCAAGCTTGGCTTCTGTTGAATCCCAACGAAACCAACCTTTTCCATATTGACCAACGATAATCTTGTTGTTTGATTTGAAATATCCGGGAGCAATTCGGCTATTAATATCAAAATATTTTCCTTTTTTTAATGCTTTTCTAATTGGAATCCAATTGCTACCATCTGATTTCATTTCATAGATATCAGTATTATCTTCAGTTGCTATGAATCGTATCAAATCGCCTTCATCATCTGGTATTTTGTGTTGGTAAATTCTACCGAGATATTTAGTAGGAACTGTAACATATTCATAACCAAGTAAATTCACGGGTAACATGGTTTCGAAAAGCATATTGCGTAGATAATCTGCTGAATAAGCAGAGAAATATATTGCTGCAAATCTCGGAAAGGCTGCTTTCGTATGACCGGAGAATACTGCAATATTTTTATTTGATATGATGCGAGTCCCTGTTAAATCTGTTTCTTCGTATTGATTCATCAAAGGATTACTCGCATCGCCTAAGATTAAGAAAGATTGCCCTCGGTTCAGTTTTACGATACCAACATTACCTTCAGCAACTTTTTCTGTATTAGCTGTAGGAATGTATTGCACTTCAGTATTGTCTTCAGTAGCGACAATTAGTATTTGTGGAGGATGGTCGAGCATACGTCCTCCGGTTGCTCCTCCTTCAATAGCTCCGTCGTCTGTCATCTTACATCTATCATTATATAGATTCAAAGTATAATATTCGGTGCCGAGATATTCAGTTGGAATTAAATGAAAAGATTCGCCGGATTTGTACCAATTGACCGAAACAGTAGCAGAAATTGGTTCATCCGATTCTAAATAGAATGATTTATTATTGGTAATTACTTCGCTCTCTGTATTTTGATACCCCGAAGGAAGAGCTAAGATTTGTAAACTATTAGCCAATATTGTCGCACTTTTAATTAAGCTCGATTGTGAATTATAAAGACGAACAGTAGTATTGAATTTTGAGCTGACTAATAATTCTTCTGGTGCTCCGGTAGTAGAGCTACGGGGGAGTTCCTTCAAACCTTTGTGTATATCTGGAATAGCGAACCAGAAGGAAGTACCTTCGGTAATAGATTCTTTGGCGTAAGAATCATACGTAATTAAGATTAAAATAATGAGAATTATTGATAATCTCAAATTGGTGGATAAATGTTTCATAATTCTCCTTGTAAAAAATATTAATTTGATTTTGTGTTAAACTATCTGTATCTGAATATATAAACACATAAAATTGGATTATGTCTCAAAAAACAACTAAAACGATAAGTCGAAATCCGCTTTCCACCGATAAATATGACATTAATAAAGGGAATTTGTTCTGTAGATATTAAATATTTATACTTGCTTTAATTATCACGACTTTTGCGAAAGGCTTTTGCAGTAGGTCGGGAAGTTAACGATTATCTAAGTAAATAATATGTAAATATTATGGAAATATTATAGAAATTACTTATATTTGCCGTTGATAAGTTTGATATAAATATAAAAATGTACAAAATTGAATTTGCGAAATTATGGATACTAATGAATTAATTAGAAAAGTTAGAAAAATAGAGATAAAAACCAAATCTTTGTCGAAGGATTTATTTGCTGGGAGTTATCATAGTAACTTCAAGGGGCGAGGAATGGCTTTCAGCGAAGTGCGAGAATATCAAATTGGCGATGAAGTTCGGACGATTGACTGGAATGTTACCGCTCGCTATGGCGACACATTCGTTAAGGTATTTGAAGAAGAACGAGAAATATCAGTAATGCTTATTGCCGATATTTCAGCTTCTGGAGACTACGCAAGTTTCGCCGAATCCAAAAAAGAATTGATTACTTATATTGCCGCTATTATTGCTTTCTCGGCGAATCAAAATCAAGATAAAACCGGACTACTGTTATTTACTGATAAAATCGAAAAATTTATTCTGCCCAAAAAGGGTAAACCTCAAATTTTAAGAATTATTAGAGAATTGATCGAACATAAGCCCACTGGATTGCAAACAGATATAGCCGGAGCAGTTTCGTATAGTCTGAAAATGCTAAAAAAGAGAAGCATTGTATTCGTGTTGTCGGATTTTATGGATGAACGCTTTGAGCGAGAATTAGAAATTTGTGCTAAAAAGCATGATACAATTGCTATCCGAATTTACGACAAAAACGAAATGACTTTGCCTGCGTTGGGTATGATAAACGTAACAGATGCCGAAACCAAACAATCGT
>CAZIIZ010000217.1:0-5638 GCA_964539225.1 uncultured Hyphomicrobiales bacterium
TTTTTCAATTGATTTTGATTCAAATCAATATGAACTAAAAATTTATTAGCATCTGCCATTTCATACTTTCCTTCTATTAATTACAATATACCTTACCGCAGCAAGGATAGTTAAATTTTATTTGCAAATTATTATTGTCAAGATATTCTATACCTGCATATACTTGAGTCTCCTCTGTATCGGTAATCACTACGCTCGGACATTTGCCGAGATTATGCACTACGTCCCAAATATCATTTGCCGATGTTTGCAAGTGCGTATAATGTTTATCTTTTACTTCCGCAGGAATATCGCTCGGAGCGATGCCGCCGAATAATTCGTTACCAAACTCATCTATCTTGCAATAATCCATAATCACAAATTCCGCTTATTTAAGGAAAAATTCTTTTACTCTTGATGTAATATTACTGCTATATGGCTTTTGGGCTGTCAAATCCATATAGCAGTAATTGAACTTATCTACAATTGAATCCGCGAATCGTTTTTTACTTCTTAGCAATCCGAGATAATATCCGAATCCGAACCCTATTCCGAATATGATGATTAGTATTATTAATATTAAGGTCATTTCTGTTTCTCGTAAATTGGTATCATAAAATCTACTCTTTGTATCTCAATTCGTCTCATTCCATCAACTTGTAATACCCAAATTCTGTAGCCATTAAGGAAAAATTCCCGTTCGCAATAAGTAGAGTCAATTGGTTCTTTCCAATATGCCGGAGGCGAAGTAATTAATAAGCTATCAATCGCTTTATTATTCTTTGCTTCATCTGAATTCAAAGTAACTTTGATATTCTCTGCAAGAAAAGGGAGTAGAGTATTACAACTGCATACTCCGGTCAGGATCATCAGACTTATCAGAATCAGAATTATCTTTCGCTTTTTCATTTTCAATTTCTCCATTATTTGTATAATTATTTGGATTGCTTGGTTGTTTAATTACTCTAAAACCGTCTTTATTTAAAGAAGGAGTTGTAATAATTTGACTTGATTCAATTTTAGAATTATGCTTTATTTTGAGTTTTTCAACTTCATTCTTTGCAAATTCTGCAACATCATCTACAATAATATCAGTAACTTGCGACGGTACACCGACTTTACTTGAGAAATAACTGAATATCTTTTTTACCGGATATGCTAATGCAACGATTAGAATAATTATCCATCCGGCATTGCTTGCAATAAAATCTTCCATTTGATTATTGTCCTAAAATTATTAATTTTACTTTACCGCTTTTAAACTTTAAAGAATCGCAAGTCGCAGGACTTAAATCTATTATTCCGGCTCTCGGACATCTATCATTAATCACAACTTGAATCTTTTTACCTTTGTATTCTATGATTGCCTTTGTTCCCATTGGCAACTTATAATGTGCTGCTGTTAGTTTTGTTCTGTCGAATATCGCTCCGCTCGTAGTTCGTTTGCCGTGCAAGTCGTATCGTGTCGCAGAAATTATTAAAGAATCTACTATTTTCAATTTTGCGACTGGTTTAGGTTTTTCAATTATTGAGTAATCATAAGTTCCGTTAATATGGGTTATGAATTTTGTACCATCGGCAATCATTGACTGGAGCGTTATCTTTCTGATACTAACTTGATCGCCTACATTGCCACCGATTACATACCCTTCTTGCTTAATAGAATCCCAACTAACAAACATATCAACGTGCCATCCTCCGGTTCGAACCTTACCTCGTAAATCGCCAGCCTGAGGAGTATAATTATTATAAATCACATCGCTTAATTGATAACTATAGTCCTTAATTTTATAAGCCCTAGCTGAAGCAGATTTAATGTGTGGAGTCGCTTTGCCCTGTTCGAGTTTGATTCCGATAATTATTCCACACCAAGGCACAGGATAGAGAATGTCGTATTCTCGAGTCCATTTTGTGATTGAATCGCCACGATTAGATCCTTTGGGTATTTCTTTTATATCAATGCACTTTATCATCAAATACAGATGAAGAGGAATAGTTTGTTTAATTCTCTTTACTGGATTCGCTTGTATTGTATTGCTGGACTGGAGTTGATACTCCGGTGCCTGTGTCTGGTTTATTTGGTTCTTGGTAAATTCCATTTGGTTTAGAATTTCCTTTTGTACCCTCTTCTGTTCGGTTACTGTCAGTGATGATGGAATAACCAATTGCTGTTCCACCGATAAAGCAACCAATGAAGCCAGTAAGCAAAATAGCAGTAGCCACCGCATTTCCACATATCCTTTTAATTGTTTGACCTGGTAATACAAATCTGTCAAGTACCATTACGATGGTATCTAACACTCCGAATGAAAGCATAAATCCCATCGAAAACGAAAATCCCCACGGAAATTTGCCAGTAGTTGATGCAGCAGCGAATATAGATATAGTCGTTGCTATTAACAAAACGAGGTCTCGCCTACGATTATGAACCTTGTCTTTTGCAGTTTCTTCATCGCTAAAGTTGAATTCATCAATAGTTGGCTTACAAGCCGATTTCTCGAACAATTCTTTAAGTTCCGAAAAATGTTCCTGAATCCACTCCAATTGTAGATTACTTCCATTGGCAACTAATTCTTTTAACTCTTGTAAAGAATTACCGAAATCAGTAATAGCCTGTTTTAGTACTTCTTCATCGTAAGTTGTTTGTTGCATATTATCAAGATATTCTTTAACGTCTCTAATTTCTGCAATAATCGGTTCGAATTCCGACGGAGTTTCTCCCGGTGCAATAAACGATGTAATCAATTTCGATAAATCCGAAACTTGATTTTTCAATTCTTGTACTTCTTCAGTAATACCCATCGCTACTTTACCGCCTTTCTACGAGCTTTGTATCTTGATGCGAATTCCAAGCAAGCCAAATCAATTTCTTTTTCAGAAATAGGTTCGTCTGTCAGTTTCATAATTTCCTTAAACCTTATCCCGTCTTGGATAAATTGAGCTTTTTCTTCCGGAGTATTTTCTTTTTCCGGCTTGGAGTTATCAATTAAATCAAGAAAATGACCTAACTGAGCTTCTAATTTTTTCATTATTCAGTTTTCCTACTGTTTTTACAATATTCGTGAATTCTTTCTAATTCTCTAAGTTTGGTAACGCTCTCATTTGAAATCGAATTAATTCTATCAATCTCACTCCAAATTTCATCAATGCTTTTTCTGCCATTATCAATCTTTTCAGTAAGGCTAATTTCAATATCCTTAATCTTTTCAGTAAGACTTGTTTTAACATCTTTAATCTTTTCAGTAATTGCATGATTTACTCGATTGAGTGCTGCTTGAAAGTTCTCTTCAAATGAATCGAATGTTTTATTCTTCTCATCTTGCCTGGTAGCGAATTCCTGTAGTTTATCAACTGAATCCCTTAACTTATCAACGATATTTGTCATATTGTCAATAGCTTTTTTAATTGAGTATCCCAGTATTCCAAGTAGAATTGTTACTCCACCGCTTACCAACCACATAATAATTGTACTTAATTCAATTGCTGTTTCTCTCTCTATTGCCATTATTCTACTCTCCTTGGTATATTGCATAAGGTAAAATAAATGTAAGTGTATAATACCAGATTCCATTTTCTTCACCATCTACAGCAATATTACTGCACCACATTCTGTGTCCGCATATTAAAAAATTGTTGGTTAAACACTTTCGTACAGAATCAATACAACTAACTCCTTTTTCGCCATTGAAGCCGATCCTTAAACATAAAATAATATTGATTGTAGTAATTGCCGACTGTTTGGTTATTGTTGGCTCGGAATAATTTGTTCCCCCATAAGCAATCAATATTGTACCTTTTGGATGCTTAACCTTAAAATCTGAAGGATTGTCGGGTGCAAATTCTACATTAAGTTCTGTTATGTCGTTTGTCAATTTATGCTTAATATTTTCACGTACTTCATTAATCCCGATCATCTCAAAAACCTCCCGTATTGCTTTCTAACTTTATCCATTACCGATGGGCGTGTTTTGATTGATACCACTGATCCGGCTATCTGTGTTTTAGTATTTTCATCTAAGACAATAATACCTCTTTGCAAATTTGTCAATGTTTTAATTGAAATCTCGTATTCCTTACGTTCGCTTTCGGTTAATACTCCTGTACGCCTTTTGCATAATTCATAACGTACCATATCAACACAGGTTTGCTTAATAACACTATGATTATTTCTTAGAGGCAAGCTATACCTGCCTCTAAGATAATCGTCGATTATGTCAGAGTTTGTCCGAATTATTGATTCAACAACTGCTTCATCCACAACGGAACCGTCAGCATCATCGCTAAGTTGTGCTAATTGTGTTGCACTTATTGCTGTTTCAATATCTTGAACTGTACAATACATTGCTACATTACTACCGCAGTTAGTAAGGCATCAGGTCTTTGAATTACTGGTAATGGACGTGATTCTAAACTCCATTCGATATACTTACCTCTTGGGTCTTCGTAAACCTCGATTTTGTATTTCGTTCTTTCAATGTCGAAAGCACCTTTTCCATTACTTCTACTAATGCCACCAAAGTGTTTAGCGAATGCACCTGCTTTGGTAGAAAGTAAAACTGCTTGTTTAATAGGAATCATATCGACGGCAGTTTTGGTTTTACCACTTTTTGTAGTATATTGTTGATTATATTCAAAGATACTTGCACCGGCTAATTTCCCAATTGGAGTACCTGCTGAGCCGAACTCTTCTTGCAGTTTCAAGAAACCGGCATCGTTGTATGAAGTGTCTAAATGTTTTTTGACAGCTTCATTTGCTCTAATTGCATCTGCTGCTTCACTACCAACTAACAATAAATCACCAGCCATACCCAAACGTTTAGAAATAATTCTTCTCCATTTGGTAATATCTCCAATAATGTCTCCAGTAGTTGCACCCCATTTTGTGGCTGTAGTTGTATTTGAGACCTTTTGGTCATCATTTAAGCCGAAATCAATATCAAAATCAAGATTCGCTTGATTAATTATCAACTTTCCATTTACAATGATATAGGTACACATCTGCTCAATACGTCTTTCGAGGCGGGTTTTGAGTTTTTTTACTTCTCTCACTACTGCATCATTTGCTAATTTAATTGCATTATCTGACTGACTATCAAGAACTTTGAATTGCTCGATTTCGTCAGCAGTAAATATAACACTTTCATAGATCACAGGTGTTTCAAATGCTAAAGTTTTCCTATCTCCCTTGTTAATAACATTCGGCTCTCTACTGCCTCTTGGAACAAATTGAGCTATTTCGTCTTCATCTTTGATAATCTCAAATGCTATGGTACTTTTATCGTGAGTATATTCCTCGGAAAATACTTTGTTACTTACATAAGGGTCTAATGCCTTCGTCTCGTCTAATACTAATGCCAATGCTACCGGATCATTATATCCATAACTTACCAAGCTCATTTTATCTTCCCTCCTTAATTAAAATCTGATCGTTCTTGTATCCGCCTACCGTGATTGTCTCACCTGAATCTACACTATAAAACACGTAGGACGCCGGATTGGCGCGTTTCACCGCCCGCACCGTGGCGACGAGGTGCGGTTGAAGGAACTTAAGCCATGTGGCGCGGCTTATGAGCAGGCCGTGCTGGCCAGCCACATCGTCGCCGGTGATGATGATATCGACGTCAGCCCGCGCGAACTGCTCGGCGGCGTGCTGTTGAAA
>CAZIIZ010000218.1:0-5628 GCA_964539225.1 uncultured Hyphomicrobiales bacterium
CCAGACCCCGGAGCAATGGGCGACAAAGATGGTAAAAGACTGTGCGAGGACGAATATGCTTATGATATTACATTGCGATTAGCTAAAAAATTGCTCGAGCACAGTGCTACTGTTTATATGATAGTTCAAGACCACAATGACGGTATTCGCGAATCTAATTATTTAGAATGTGATTCAGATGAAGATTTGTACGGTGGAGATACCATTTCTGTCAGTCAATCTACTAGACTTTTGAAGAGAGCTGAGATAATGAATAATCTTTATGAAAAAAACAAAAAAAAAGCAAAATCTCAGACTGCACTAATGATTCACGTGGACTCTCGCTATCAAGAGCAAAGAATTGATATATTCTATTATTACAATGAAGGCGACGATGAGGGCAAGAAATTAGCTAAAACTATTTACCAGACTATCAAAGATAAGTATGCTCAGAATCAACCCGGACGTGGCTATTACGGCACAATCAGCACTCGTAGCTTATTAGAATTACGCAAAACTAAGGCAACCGGAGTCTATATTGAATTGGGCAATATTCAAAATCCGACAGACCAAGTACGCTTCATCGACCCGAATAATCGTCAAGCTATAGCTAATTGGTTATTAATTGGTTTGCAAAAAGGTACAAAATAAAAATGTGGAAAGATTGGTATCGCACCGGATCGTTTGCTATGCTGATAGTAATACTCGGCGTATTAAACTCTTGCGTTAATCCATTTGCTCCGAAATTAGAAGAAAGTGATTCAGGATTGTCTATTCTTGGCAAGCAAAATACAGTAGATGGATTCTTTAGAAATTTTAAATATGCTTACCAATTCAAAGATACTCTCGTTTATGGGAAGTTGTTAGCTGATGATTTCACTTTTATTTTTCGTGATTATTCCTTGGGAATTGACAAATCTTGGGGTAGGCAAGAGGAAATGCTTTCTACTTGTGGCTTATTCCAAGGCTCGAATTCTGCGGATTTGAACTGGAATGAAGCTGTGCAGTCCATCGGAGATTCTCTATTGTTAGATATTTCGAGGTCGTTTTCATTAACAATTGAAATTAATCCAACTGATATTATTAGAATTTATGGTAGAGCTAATTTGCGATTAAAGCGGAATTCGCCAGATGATGATTGGAAAATGATAATTTGGAGAGATGAATCAAATTATTAAACAAAAATGCGAATCAATGAAACTTTATTCTGACTATTGCCTCTTATCAATGTAGTGGACGAGTGAAAATAATAAAACGTCGTAACAATCACACTATTGAAATATCAATATCGTCATAATAGCAACTAAATTATAGATTTATTATTTGAGGAAAATATATGAAACAAACAATGAAATTAGCCTTATGTGCATTCTTTGCATTAGGTACTGCATTATATGCTCAGCCAAAGATTGAAATTATTGGCGGAGATACTTATAACTGGGGAACTGTGAAACCGGGCGATAGCCCATTGAAAGCTACAGTAGTAGTGAAAAACTCCGGTACAGAAAAATTAATTATTAGCGAAGTAAAACCTGGTTGCGGATGCACAACTGCACCAATTTCTAAAACTGATTTGGCTCCGGGCGATACTGCAAGTATCAAAATTACTTTGAATATTGGTGGCAATTCTAATGATATTACTAAATCGGTCAAAATTGCTTCTAATGATCCTGCTGCTGCAAGTAAATATTTGTACTTGAAGGCGAAAATTTATTATCCAGTATTAATTACTCCTACTCAATACTTTACATTCAATGATATGAATGTCGGTATGAAAAAAGAAGCTAAATTAAAGATTAAAAACAATACTGATAAATCAGTTACTTTGAGCGATTTCGAAGCTCCGAAAAATGTAGTTTTAAATGTAATGGGCAAGAAAATTTTAGGTCCAAACGAAGAATTCGAGATTGTTGCAGTAGCTACACCGGACAAAGTCGGATATTTTAACGGAACAGTTAAAATTAAAACTAACGATCCTGACATGAAAGAAGTTAGTTTGCAATGCTATGGCAACGTAAAAGAATCAGTAATGAATAACTAAGATATTCAGATAACTTGAAATAAATTAGCCGGGCATTGTCTCGGCTTTTTTTTACAAAAATAAAAAACTCCGCACTATCATTGAAGATAATGCGGAGTTTTTATAATAGGAATATCGGTATTAACCTAAAATTTTAGTTGCTACTGATTTGCCTTGCATAAATAACATTAAATAATCTTTGCTACCGGCTTTAGAGTCTGTACCGCTCATATTGAATCCACCGAATGGGTGAACGTCAACCATAGCACCAGTACATTTTCTGTTCAAGTATAAGTTACCCACGTGGAATTCTCTTTTGGCTCTTGCTAATTTATCTTCGTTTAACGAATAAACTGCACCAGTCAAACCGAACTGAGTATTGTTAGCAATTTCCATTGCATGGTCGTAGTTGTCGGCTTTGAGTACTGCCAATACCGGACCGAAGACTTCTTCTTGGGATAGGCGAGCCATTGGGGCAATGTCGATAATTACAGTAGGCTGAATGTAGTAACCATTCATACCTTCGACTTTATTGCCACCGGTCAATAATTTGCCTTCTTCTTTACCGATTTCGATATAGCTTAATACTGTTTTTTCTGCACTTGCACTAACAACAGGACCGCAATAGAAGTTATCTTCAGGATTGCCTTGTTCGAATGATTCTACTTCTTCTTTTAATTTTGCTACGAATTCATCATAGATAGTCGCATCCACGATTACACGAGAGCAAGCTGAACATTTCTGTCCTTGGTAGCCGAATGCAGCCGCAGCAACACCTTTTACAGCGTCATTGAAATCTGCTTCGCTATCAACGATGATTGAGTCTTTTCCGCCCATTTCAGCGATAACTCTTTTGATCCAGATTTGACCTTCAGATTTTTTGGCTGCTAATTCATTAATTCTCAAGCCAACTTCCATCGAGCCAGTGAAAGAAATATAACGAGTTAATGGGTGTTGTACCATATAATCGCCTGCTTCAGCACCGCTAGCTACACAGAAGTTGATTACGCCTTCAGGCAAGCCTAATTTACGCATTAAATCAACAAACAACCAAGCCATCATCGGAGCATCAGAAGAAGGTTTCAATACTACAGTATTGCCGGATGCGATTGAAGCTGAAGTCATACCAATCATGATAGCGAATGGGAAGTTCCAAGGCGGAATTACTAAACCAACGCCAAGCGGAATATAGAAATATTCATTAGTTTCGCCAGGGTATGGAGTCAACGGTTGCAATTGAGAATATCTGATAGCTTCGCGAGCGTATAATTCTAAGAAGTCGATAGCTTCAGATACGTCAGCATCTGATTCTAAATAGCTTTTGCCTACTTCTTTAATCATCCAAGCGATGTATTCAGTTTTGTTTTTGCGAATCTCTTCGGCTGCTCTGAATAAGAAGTCAGCTCTTTCGGCAGCAGGAACGTTTTTCCAAGATTCAAATGCTTTAGCAGCTGCTTGGATAGCTTTTTCAGCATCTTCTTTGCCACTTTTTTGGAATGTACCGATAGTTTCATCGAGATTAGCAGGATTTATTGAAACAGTTTTTTTCTCTGTAAATACTTCTTTGCCATCGATAATATTTGGATATTCTTTGCCGAGCATCGTGTTTACTTTATCGATTGCGGCTTTTTGAGTGTCGAATACTTCTTTGTTTGAGTAATCGCCATATCCTTCATTTACGAATTCTTTCATATCAATCCTTATGAATTAGGGTTAGAAATAATATTTTAATTTTAATTTGTATCCAATTTGGAATCGCAATTTACTAAAAAAATTCGAGAAAAAATAATAAATATTGATTATGATATATTACTGATATTTACTTCTCCGATAACGTTTAGCCACCGGAGAAGTAAATTGATTGGCGGTAGGAATTATTTTACCTTTTTACCATAAATTTAACACTCTTATTGATTCCGCTGTCCCGAATTTGTACGAAGTACATTCCTTCAGGCAATAAAGAAGTATCTATTGTGAAATCGAGATCGTTCTTTGAAATTATTCTCGCCTTAATAGTTTTGCCTTTTTCGTCCGATAGCGTAATTGAAGTATTTCCATTTATTGGATAGACTACTGTCAAAGTATTGGTTGCAGGATTCGGAAATATTGTCATTGTATTTAAACTATCTGTTTTAAAGGTATCCGTTTTGATTGTGTCAATTATTACTTGATCGTCCTCTAAATATTTATCCGGTAAAGTATCGGCAGAAATTCTAAATGTACAACGAAAAAGTGTAGCCCCGAGAGTTCTCGACATAAAGAATAATTGATTTCTCTCATCCCTTTTAGCATAAATAATTTGTCCGGTTCTATACGGTAATTTATTAGTTTCGACTATATTATAATTAGAATCAACTAAACAAATATGGATTACCTCGGATGTATCGGTACAGAGCCAAGCTGCAATATTCTTTGAAAAATGTATTACTTTATGAATATATAAATTTGGGATAGTATCAATTCTTTGAATTCTTGTATTGAAATCTAGTGTAATCAATTTACCTGAATTTATCATCTCGAAAATATTCTTTTTCGTTGATTGAATAGTCTGTTTTATTCGATAATCCATAGTTACAGATTTAGTAGATGAATCAATCGTACTTATTTTTGTAAATAACGAGTCATTATCAAATTTATAGAGCGTAAATGATTTGTTCTTTAACTCTTCAATAAAATGGATATTTTTGCTATTGATATTTTTAAAGGCGTTAGGCTGATTTTCGAACTTATAACCTGTATTAATATATCTATGATTAATCACATAATTAGCTGGATCATATTTTAAAGTATGTAATACTATTTGATTAGTCGATATATCAATTCTACCCAACGTATCGCCATTGAAAGAAAAAGTAGAATTATCTTGCAAAGGAATTAGATATTTGAACCCTTCAATTTTGTTATCAAAAAAACCGATTTTGAAATTTCGAAAGGCATAGTAATATATATAGTAATATGAATCGCTAATTTGTTTCGCAGAAATAAACGAAGATTTTTCAGCAACAAAAGATGATTTCATTACATTAAAATTTGAATCAAAAGAGATTGCTCTTGTCGTCGGGGGTGATGCATCGAATACTTGGTATCCCGAATTATTTTTAAAACAGTACAACGTCTTGTATAGATTTATGTTAGTGTAGTCTTCGTATATTATTCTATTGTTGATCGGGCCGAATACTTTTAGTAATGTATCGATAGTAGTATATTTATTTGCTATGCTATCGTAAACTGAGACTTTAATTGTATAATATCCTAAATAAAAATTATTTCCAGTGCTATTTCCTTTATTTATTGAGGATCCGCCAGAAGGATACTTTGTATTCTCGTATGGATCGTACAATACGCCAAGATAGTTAGCATACTGGGTAAACTCTATACTTCTTGTACCATTAACATCTGGATGAATCATTCTAATAGCATCTAAGAAGAATGTTGTTGTTAATCCAGTAAATAATTTATTTCCAGGATTTCCAGGTATTGTATAATAATCGGAAATATCTTTAACAGCTTTACCTGCATTTTCATCATTTCTTATAGCATTAGCTAATGTTTCAACGTCTGCTGTTATTGGTGTTTGTGTTGTTATTGTTGTCGTCGTTCCTGATGAAGGTGTGGCAATTACATTAGGC
>CAZIIZ010000219.1:0-5627 GCA_964539225.1 uncultured Hyphomicrobiales bacterium
TGGTAGTGATAGAACCTGAAGATGCAAAAGTAATATTACCGCCAGTAGTAAAATCCACATCAATAGGCGAAGTCAATGCAGCATTAACTGAAATAGCTCCTCCACCTCCAGGTTGGAAAGTTAATTTTCCACCGGAAAGACCGCTTGTTGTAAGATTAGTTGCCGCAGAGACAGTAAGAGTAGCAGAAGATGTTGTTTTTCCGATAATTACCCCACCAGAACTGGTGATGGTATTAAGGTCAGCGGCAGTAATGCCTAATGATCCAGCTGGTTTAGAGCCAATATTAATTGCCCTGCTTGAAGTCAAAGGTGCTAATTCAACAGGCTGAACGCCAGAGTTTATCGTTCCGCCACTTAGTGCCATATTATCTGCGGATATTATTACCCTTCCGCCACTAGTATTTATAGTAGCATTATTGGTAAAAGTAACAGTACCTGATGCAGCAGTAGAACCACAATTAAATGTACCGCCTCCTGTATTAATATCAGCTCCAATAGTAATAGATGTTCCTTGGGCTACACCAGGGGTGTTGAGTTTTAAAATTTCAACATAACCGCCGTTGGTTGTAATAGTTCCTCCGGTGTTATTAAAAGTTCCATAAGAACTAACTTTGAAATAACCGCCATTTGTAGTAATAGGAGCGGCAATAGTGATAGCACCCCCGGTATAAGGACTAGAAGAATTCGCCGCACTTAATATTATACCCCCATAAGAATTATTAGTGATTGAGTTATTGATAGCGATTGCACCTTCTGCGTTCAATGTCAAAGATTTGCTTGAGTTCCAAGAGATAGCGTTGCTTACAGTAATATTCCCAGCCTGGGTGCCAGTGATTCCAGTTTTGATTATTACATTGGTACCAGAATTCAGTGTATTTTCGATAGTAGTTACATTGGCTATTGCACTAATTGAAGTTGGAGTAAATTCTCCGCTCGCAAAAGCTCCGCCAGATGTAGTAGCGTTGGAAATTGTTACATTCCGTGGATCAAGAAGCCATTCTCCGGCTTTGCCATTGATTGAACCTGCATTAGCATTTCCCATAGCCTGTAAATTATCTTTTGATGATGTTTCTATAGATCCTCCATCGCCTTTTTGTCCAAGAGCTTTAGCATTTATTGACCCATAAAAACCAGTATAGTCTTTTGAGAATAAAGCAACACTTCCTCCATCACCATCGTTAGTGGAGTTAGCAGAAATTGTAGCTGTAGAATCCATTACAACAACTGATGCCACAGGTAAATCTTCTCCGCCCTGCCAGCCACCACCAATTCTAATAATCCCACCGGTATTATATCCATCAGCATTTATTACGGCGTTTTCAAACAGACCTACATGGTTAGCAAGCAAATACACACGCCCACCGTTTCCGTCTAAACTGCTTACATCAACTACTCCTTTGTGTATAATTTGTCCGGTAGCGGTTAGTCGCACTATGCCTCCATTTGCAATTATGCTACCGTTGTTGATGATATCACCATTCGCACTAATTGATATACTTCGACTATTCGTGCTGATAGTCGCACCTCTATTCAGCGTAATTGATCTGCCCGATACCATACTATCAACGAAAACATTTGAATTGATAATAATGCCGTTCGAATTGGCATTGGTCGGAGCTTCAGTGGCGGAAGTAGTATAGTCCGATGGATTAGTTCCTCCGATAGTATTGGTGAACCATATCGCAGTATTGCTCCAGTTGCCGTCAGATTTTGCCATGTAATAAGTGCCGATAACAGGTATTATTTCGTTATTAGAATAATCAGTAGGATTCTGAGTACCTAAAGCGGTTATGTCTCTGTTACTTGTAGCTGTAGTAGTTGCAATATTTGTTACAGCTTGAGTAGTTACAGATGGAGAAGTAACAGTTGTTGCCATACACATTACTGTATTGGTAAACAACAAACAGATTAGTAATAGATAGGTATTATTTGTTATTTTCATGCAGAATCCCCTTGTGTAATTTGGATTTTCAATTATTTTAAAATATTAAAGCGACAATTATAATCAATTATGGTATTACAGCGAAATAAATTAACGAAGTAATTATAAATTTATTATTATTGTCCATATTTTTTACCTTCAATGCTAAGAGTAAATTCAAAGCCTTTCGCAAAATTTCTATTCTACGAAAGGCTTAATTCTATTATTGTGTATATACATTCTAATTAATTTTACTTGCTTATTTTTACATTAGTAGCATTCCTAATCACTACTTTTCCGATTTTATCTTTGAATATAGCATCATTAATATTGAATGGATACACTAAATTCGTAGTACCGTCTCCGATAATTAGAGTGCCGGCAGCACTGCCCGATGCAATCGTAAAGCCTGAACCAATAATTCCATTCTTCAATATGCCCAATGCACTACCACTATCACCAAAGTTAATTTGCTCATTAAAAGTTCCTGAGCCTGTAGATTGAGTCAATTGTAGGGTTTTATTAGCATTGATTGTAGTTTTGTAGGTGCTTGAATTAAAAGTATTGCCGTTCAAATCAAGTTTAACGTCGTGAGTCAGAATAACATCAGAATTAGATGTATAGTCGGCTAATAAAGTAATTGTCCCGCCCACAGCTCTGCTTACTGCCTCGCTCCAAGTGGCAAATTTATTACTTGAATTATCCGTAAAATATGGGAATTGCACTATAAGCTGTTGACTAACTTGAGTAGCCGAATAATAGTAATCGTTTCCGAATTGATTAGCATATATAGTACAAGAGCCTAAAGCAACAGGATGTATCTTTCCATCAACAATAGTAGCGACATTTTCATTCGAACTTGAGTAAGTAATATCTAAATTGGATGTACTTGTCGCAGATAAGGTTCTATCAATACCATCAATAAATATTGGAGCTAATTCGTTAAAAATAATTGTTTGATTCTGAATTGAGCGAGGATTATTTAATGCAATTGGATTAGCGAAAGCCTTCGAGCTACCAGAGCCATTATATTCTACAGCATTTACGATGTAATCAGTTATTGGAGTTAATCCGGTAACCTCTACATTTGTACCTATACCATCATAAATACAGAACCAACCAGTACTATTAATTTGAGTGCCGCTTCCGAATATTGAGTTTGGTTCATATAAGGCATTATTCGAAGGATTAGCATTGCCAGAGTTGCTTTGTTTAATAAATACGGCTACGCCATCACCATTGCCGCGAGTCCAGCTAATATTGTTCTGATTTAAGAAAGTAATATTCGTAGCTTGCACAGACGGAGAATTTCTTGTAGTTCCACTCGCAGTAGAGCTATAAGCTGTTTCTATGGGAGCAGTAGCACCATTTCGAGCTTTTACTTTGAAAGTATAAGTAGTTAAAGGATTCAAACCAGTTATTGTTTTAGTTTTCCAGTCTAATTCTGTTTGCCAAACGGCAGTTACCCCTAATGTACCGTTACTTTGCAAATATTTTCCAGAATTTTCATAAATACAATAAGTAGTCGCCTCTGGATTACCATTGGCATTAATCGCAATATTCATTGAGTTCATCCCTTCATTGCTTATAGTTGGACTCAAAGGAATATTTGCAGCTGTCCAGAGATAATTAGTAGCACCATAAGCAATAGCTGTAGGATTTACCAAAAAAGTATTATAATAATATTTTGTATTCGGAGTTAATGCAGTTGATGATAAACTATAATTACTGCTCCCGGTGCCTTGAAGAAAGCTTCCTGTTTCAGCAATTGTGAATCCATTAGTATCCGGAGGAGGAGTTAAGGTAGAACCAAGACAAAAGCCCCTTTTGGATATATATTGCCTGCCGGAGCTTGAAATGGTTCCATTAAATAGTGCGGAATTAGATGTAATAGCTGAAGCGACTCGTGTAATAGCGACTGGCGGCCGAGGTATTACATTGTTAGTAACAGGATAATTTGTAAATGATGTTGCATTATTATTATTCTCGTTAACTATATTTCCATTATTATAAGTCGCTGTTACTGTTTGAGAATTTAGAATATACTGATTATTTAATATTGAGAAATAAAAAACATTCACATCACTTCCTGTGCCACTTGAAGTAAGAGAAACACCATTGGCTTTAATATCGAAACCTTCACCAGCTTCAGTACTTCCGGAAATATCTTGATTAAATGTAAAAGCAATATACCAGCCATTTGTATCAGTTACAGCACTTTGAATTGTGGGAGGAGGTAAGCTACCACCACCACTACTTGAAGAACAAGTGATACCGATATTAAAAGTTTGAGTTCCAGATAAATAAGATGTTGATGTAGAAAAATCTACTGGACTTGTAGTGCAACCAATAGCTTGTGCCCACCATTTGTGATTATATACGCAAGTAAAATAACCACCTGCTGAACCCAAATCAACAGCAACATTAGTAATATTACCGCTAATTGTCAGTCTTCCTGCAACTGAATTATAATTATTGCCTGCATTTGGCTGACTTGAACGGAAAATAATTAATTCCCCAGGACCACTATTTCTTGAAGTAAAACAAGAATAGCAAGGCAAAGTTACATAAGCAGTTACTGCACGTGATTCATTAACTAATAAACCTAAAAAGAAAATACAAACAAGCAAAAATGTAAATGGTTCTGAAATGTTCATTTTTCTTATTTTAAGATTATCAATAGTATTGTCAATGAATTCTCCAAATATTGAATTTTTCATAATACAATTTCTTTATGAATAAAATAATTCTACTAAAATACATTTAATTTGGCTAAAAATAGTAGTCCACTTTATTGATTAATTACTAATATTGATAATTGTTTGATTCTTTACAATTACTTTCTCAACTTTTCCATTGAATCTCGCATCGTTGATATTTAATGGATAAGTAATCAGTGAAGTTCCATCGCCGATTTCGATAATACCACTTGCATTAGTATCATCAATACTAAAATTTGTTCCTAAGATACTGGCTTTAATTAGCATTAAAGTAGAACGTGTGCTGGAAAAGCTAATCTTGTTGTTAAAGGTTTCTGACCCTGTTGATTTATTTAATATCAATCTTTTATCACTTCCAATAATAGTTTTACCACTACCGGAATTAAAATTGAAACCATTCAAATTCAAAGTCATATCTTGAAAAATATTAACATCAGCATTAGTAGAATAATCAGCTAATTGAGTAATATTTCCGCCAACTGCTACCGCTTCGCTCCAAGTAGCATAATAGTTTGTGCCGTCGGAGAAATAAGGAGTAAATACTGTCAATGTAGCTTCGTTGGATTCTGCATTCGGAAGACAGTTGCCTGAAACTATACATTTATACTTATATCCGTCCATACCGAGAGGAACTCCGGCAATAGTCATAGTCGCTGTACTAGCTCCGGAATAAATTCCGCCATCAGTAACATTCGTATATCCGCTTCCGGTATTTACTTGCCATTGGTAGCCTGTGGCATTGCTCGCAGTAACTGAGAATACAGCATTGTGAGCCGCAGCTACGGAAGCATTTTGTGGTTGAGTCGTAATTCCTACATTAGCAACTAACACCCCATCATACGCCCCCATCGAAGGGGTGGCATCGCGAGTAGCACCCCGCTGGTCGGTGGTGATTAGATCGGTTTCGGGGATAGGGCTGGAAGGGGTAAAGGCGGTAGAGCCGGACCCTATTTTGTAATACGACCCATTTGTCCCTTTGAAATAAT
>CAZIIZ010000220.1:0-5605 GCA_964539225.1 uncultured Hyphomicrobiales bacterium
GATTCGCTTCAATACTTTTGCATTATCGACACTTCCCTCGGCGTAGCGACGATTAGAGAATACATTAACAGCCCCGGAAATCATCATAAATACCGGAGCGGTCAGCCCACGAATAAACGTCCACATATACCAATGGAATTGGTCATGATTAATTAATCCGGTTTGAGCGAATTCAAATATGGCGTGCCCCTGAATCATCAGGATAATTGCGATAAATCTATAAAGATCTAATGCGTCGATTCTGCCGTTTTTTCCGGCAAATTCAAGATTTTTATACCTATCGAATACTGAATTCAACATTTATAAAAATTCTTTCTATTTGTGATACAAAATAGACTACAAAATTAGCAAATACTATTTTCATATCAAAGAATTATCGCAAATAAAACGAAAATATTTTTTATTTAGAATGATTCAAATATTGGTAAGCGTTATGAATGATACCGTTCATATAAATTTCCGGCATTACAATATCGCACTCGACAAACCTAAGAGCTACGCCTGACTCCTCAAACATTGTCAAAGTGCGTTTGTATGCGGCATCCCATTTACCGTTAGTATTTTTATCATAAAAATCTTGACCATTTCTATGAATAATTACTTCAGTGATTCCGGTTTGAATAATTGCACGACAGCAATCGCTACACGGCATCCATGGCACATATAGTTTGCAACCTTTCAGAACTGTCCCACGACGAGCAGCATTATAAATCGCGTTACGTTCTGCATGCTCCATCCAAAAGTATTTTTCGCCATCTTCTCTGGAAAGCCTTTTTTCCTCTTCGTCAATTTCTATTCCACGAGGCAATGAATTATATCCGGTCGAAACAAGCACATTATCACTATCAGTAATTACCGACCCAACATGAGTATGAGCATCTACAGACCGCATTCCGACTAAATAACACATAGTAATATACAACTGATCCCATTCAGGACGCTTCATAATTATACCCTAATATTTATTGATTTACAAAATTATCTCGCAAGTTAATTAAAATACTTCAAATATGCAAATAATTATCTATTTTAAACGTTTCGCTAACTTGTATGACAAATTAGCATAAGTCGCTAAATGCGATTAATTCTTATATTGAAATATGTCGTTTTGCTATACGGTCAATAATAATTATTATTGATAACAAAAAATCAAACTACTTTCAAGCTGGTAAATACGAAATGCAAAAATATAAAATTCTAGTAATTGAAGACAATGCAATTTACTCAAAAACGATAATCCTGATGTTAAAGAAATTAGGATATGAAGCACAAGTACGCCCCGATAGCAGGAGTGCTATAGCATTCGTACAAAACAACAGACCGAATCTAATTATTTCTGATATTTATTTAGCCAATAGCACTTTAGACGGAGTAGAGACTTCTGCTTTAATTCGGAAAAAATTCAATATTCCATTGATTTATCTCACCGCATCCGAACTACCTTCGGACTTTGATAAAGCTAAGACTACTGATCCATATTCTTTCATAAAAAAACCAGTCGATATGCCGACTCTAAAATCCCATGTAGAAATGGCATTATATCAGCACGAACTTGATTTAATTAAAAGCGACACAATAAAGGAAAATCAATCCTTATTGAATATGCTCGATTTAATTCCGGGCGAAGTAATTGTGTTTGAAGCAAATAATTTTGAAATATTTTACGCCAACAAATCAGCTCTAAAGCAATTCGGTGTTGATAGTTATAAAACGCATAAATTGTCAATGATGCATTTACTGCATTTTGACTCAATCGAATTATTCAATCGAAAGATAAAAGAATTAAAATCATCGAATAAGGAATCAATACAATTTCAAGCCAAACATTTATCCTACGAATTTATTGCTTATGATGTAGAAGTCAGAATTAGTTTTGCAGATGCAGATAAAAGTAAAATTAATTACAATGCTTATGATATTACTCAAAAGAATATCGAAGAACGTAAAAGCCGAGATAAGGATCAAATGATGAGTGCATTATTCGACTCAGCAGCCGATGCAATCATCACTATTAACGCCGATGGTATTATTCTTAGTTTTAATTGCAAAGCCGAGAATTTGTTCGGATGGAAAGCAGAAGAAGTTATTGGAGGAGCTGTGTCCAAGCTGATACCGCCTCCACACAGTTCTAAACACAATGAATATATAGATAATTACTTTACTACCGGCATAAAGAAAATAATAGGTGTTGGAAGAGAAGTAGAAATCCTTACTAAAGCTGGTAAACTAATCCCTATAGATTTATCTATCAGCGAATTCCAAAGCGATGGTAAACCTATATTTGCTGGAATAATTCGTGATATTAGTCTTCGCAAGGCTACCGAATACGAGCTAAAACAAAGCCGAAATCAATTGCAGATGGCTCAGAAAATATCAAATATTGGGAATTGGGTCTATAATTATGAAACGAATAGAATTACTTGGTCCGAACAAGTATTCAGAATATACGGTTACAACTCGGAAGATAATGTACCTGATTTAGAGACACTTAATAGCCAAGTTGTAGAAGATGATTTAATACTTATTCAACAGGTAACTGACCATTCTATAAAGAACAAAACAAACTTTTCAGTTGATTATCGCATTACTCGAGCCGATGGAGAGCTTCGCTATATTCATAGCATTGGAGAACATAATATCGTCGAAAATGGCGAAACTTATGAATTAGTAGGAACTGTTCAAGATATTACAGAAATAAAAAAAGCGCAAGATGAACTTATTAAATTCAATAATATTTCCAAAATAATTTCGGAAATTTCAGAATCTTTAGTTAATTCAAATACTGAGAATATTCAAGAGCGTATCTGTAATGCTTTGGAGAAACTTTCATCATATTTTAGTTACCAAAGAGCTGCAATATACGAATATGATTCGAAAATCTCTGAACTCAATAAATATATAGAATGGCAGACAGAGGATATTAGTCAATTCCGTAAAAGCATTGGAATAGACTATTCTAAAGTAACTTCGGATATATTTGAAGTTTATAAAAATCAATTATTTGCTGGTGAATTTAATATTTTGAATGACCCTAATCTATTACCTGAGTCAGCGATTGCTGAGAGAGAAAGTATTATCCGAGAAGGAATTAAATCAATATTAATTATTCCACTGTTCTTTCGTAATCAATTCATTGGTTTGACTACATTCTTAAATTATCAAACTACACACGCATTTGTGGAAATCGATACTTCTCGTATTAGAACAGTTAATGGAATATTTGCCGGTTCGATGATGCGATTGCGTTACGAATGTGAATTATTATTAGCTAAAGAAACAGCAGAAACAGCGAATATTGCCAAAAGCATTTTCCTCGCTAATATGAGTCACGAAATTAGAACTCCGATGAATGCAGTTATCGGCTTTGCAAATATTTTGAAACAAGAAATTAATGATCCTGATTATTCTCAATATATTGATGGAATCATTAATGGAGGCAATTCGCTGCTAACATTAATCAACGATATATTAGATTTAGCCAAAATTGAAGCTGGAAAAATTTCTCTAAACAAAACTGCTACTGACATTAAAGCATTAACTCAAGAAATATTTTTAATGTTCAAAGAGAAAGCCACACTTCAAGACCTTAGATATTCTCTTACATTTAGCGATAATTTTCCGAACGCTCTGAAAACGGATGAATCGAAAATTAGACAAATACTTTTTAATATTATTGGCAATGCAATTAAATTTACAGATGAAGGTGCTGTTGAAATATCTGTTATCGCGACAGAAAGCAAAGCAAATAAATTTGATGTGTTGTGTACAGTCAAAGACACAGGAATTGGAATCAGCGAAGAAGATAGTAAATACATATTCGAAGCCTTTAAGCAAAGCGATGAAAAAAGTAATAAAAAATATTCGGGTACAGGATTAGGGCTTACCATATCAAAGCGATTATGCGATATTCTCGGAGCTGAACTGACTTTCATAAGTAAAGCAGGAATAGGCACTATTTTCAATATTTTACTGAAAGATTTAGAACTATCACATTCAGAAATTGTCTCGCATCAATCTACTTTCCACTTCAACGAGATTCAGTTTAAAAACCAGTTGCTCTTGATAGTCGATGATTCGGATAGCAATATAATCATTGTAAAAAAACAATTAGCCAAATTCAATTTACGATTTGCGATAGCCAAGAACGGTTATCAAGCTATCAATCAAATAGCAATAGAAAAACCAAACATAATTGTAATGGATTACGAAATGCCAGGCTTGACCGGAGTGGAAACTGCAAAAATAATTCATTCGAATCCGGACACAATGAATATCCCAATAATTATTGCTACCGCCCACTCCCACGACGAAGCTATTGACGGAGTCGATGGTATCACTTATCCATTGATTTTCAAACCAATAATCAAGGAAGTATTAGTTCGCATGCTCACTCAATTCATTGAGTTTACATCAATTGAAGAATTACAGCCATTATATTCCGCTTCTGAGAATATTTGTGATAACATAGTTAGTAAATGCAGTGATGAAAGAATTATTTCTATATGGAATCAAGACTTAGCTTCGGCTTTCAATTATGCTAATTCTACTTTGGATATGGACGATATACAGAATTTTATTAATTTAGGCATAAAATTCGCTATAGAAGAAAACCTTAAGACTTTCGAGAACTGCTTAATACAGCTTCAAGAACATATTAAGACCTTTAACGTAATTAAAATAATGCAATCTATGGAAAAGATAAAATACTTTTTCAATTAGAAATCAGAAAATAACAATATAGATGAATATAGAACCAACAGAAACAAACCAGCCGGAAGCAAAATCCGGCAGTAAGATTAAAAAAATATTTAGAGCTTTATTAGCCCTGATATTTTGGAGCGTTGCCGTATTCTCCACTCTTATGATTATACTTGTTTTTGTTCTTCAATTCTCATCAATTCGTACCAAACTAATTCCTCCACTATTGAAATTAGTAAACTCTGCATTAATTGCCAAAATTGAGGTGGACGACATTCGCTTCACAGGTTTCCCGAATTTAGAATTAGAAGGAGTACGATTAATTACCGAAGGCGATACTTTAGCGTCGATTAGCAGAATATTCGTAGAAGCAGATATTCCTGCGATATTAGACAATAAAATTGAACTACGAAATGTGCTATTGCAAAGTCCGAATATTAAATTGCTTCGTAACTCAGTTAGCGGAGTTTGGAATTTCGAGCGAATTGCTCCACCAGCCGACTCTAAAAAGCCGCCGTCCAAAACTGAAACCATCTTGAAAATTGGTGAGTTATTAATTGATAATGCCCGAATTGATTTTACGGATTCACTTAGTCTGAAATCGCATAATTACGTAATTAATCCCGGACATTTCAATGCCGACATGTTTAAGTTGCGAGATTTCTCCCTGCGACTTAGTGCAGACTTCAATTTGAAGCGATTAATCGGCTCGGCAAATATTAAGCAAATGCAATTTCGGGAAGCTGTCTCAGGATTATATTTGCAGCATTTTGTTCTTTCGGCTGATATTTTAGATAATGAAATCAAACTAAATAAGCTTAGTTTAAAAACTCCCAAGACTGATTTGAAAATTTCAGCTAATGCTCAAGGAATTTCTCTTAGCAAACCTATCAACGATACGGTTCTG
>CAZIIZ010000221.1:0-5597 GCA_964539225.1 uncultured Hyphomicrobiales bacterium
GCTAAATACCGGAATCTCAAACAACACCATTCACGAAGACGAAACAGAACACTACCAAATCTCAAAGACTTAGATTAGCTACACTGAATCTGAAGACAGATTTCCTGTATCCGCTCGAAGACTCGACCACAGGAATGACAACTCAGAGAGATGTGTATAATGGTTAGTATAGTGGTCATTCCTACTGAAGTGTGATTAAGATGGTTTTAAAAATATTTTTCTAATTTAATCATCTTCATCAATTCAATCAGGTTAATCAATGGTTCAGACAATCAGATTAGCTATGCGGAACAGTAATCAAATAATTGCCAAACTGAGCTTGCATAATTATTTGAGTTAAATATCAAGCAAGCTCAGTCAGACATATTTTGGTTATGATTTATCCATACATAATTCTTGCTTTTGGGATAGCAATTTTTGCGGCATTCTGTTCGGCACTTTTTTTACTTTTGCCTCTGCCGACGGCTAATATTTTGCCGTGAACTGTAACGGTAACGTGGAATTCTTTATCGTGGTCTGGACCTTGTTCGTCCAATACTGCATATTTAGGATGCTCTAAGCCTTTGGCTTGAACTGCTTCCAATAAAATACTTTTATAATTCTCGTCCTCTTCCTTTTCGTAATTCATCAGAATCGGCAAAAGAGTATCAATTATAAAATCACGAGTAGTTTCAATTCCTGAGTCAATATACACAGCTGCAATTATTGATTCCATAGCATCGGCAAGAATCGAATCACTACCATTTTCTAATGATCTGGCGGCACCATAACTCATCTTTAGGAAATTATCAATTCCTAATTGCTTCGCCACGGCAGCCAATATGTTTTTATTTACTAATCTGGCTCTCAACTTTGTCAAATCGCCTTCGTGAATCTCTGTATATATAGTAAATAGATATTCAGCGATTATCATCCCCAGCACAGAATCCCCAAGGAATTCCAATCTTTCATTTGAATAAATGTACCCTTCGGTATGCACTTGCAAATACGAGCGGTGTGTTAACGCCTGCTCAAAATATTCGACATCGTGTATTTTCACATTTATGGCTTCTTCTAATCTTAATTTCAATTCCGGAGTTAGGAAGCCAACTCTTGGAAAAGCACCGAACTTATTTGGTTTGATTTTATGGTGCTTTTTTAAGGGGCTGATATTTTTCAGCCCCGTATATTGTTTTAGCCCGGAATATATATTCTCTAAAAAATCTTTCACAGTTTCAATATATTTAATAATTTAGAAAATATTATGCTTCGTATTTTTTAAAGCATATAGACGCATTATGACCACCGAAGCCGAAAGTATTACTAATCGCTGCTTTGATGTCGCGTTTTATTGCTTTATTAGGAGTATAGTTCAAGTCGCAATCATCATCTGGAGTTTCATAGTTGATTGTAGGCGGAATAATTCCGGTTTCTAAGGCTTTTAACGTAGCTATTGCCTCTATAGCACCGGCAGCACCTAGTAAATGCCCGGTCATAGATTTAGTAGAGCTTACGTTTAATTTATAAGCGTGATCGCCGAAAACAGTCTTGATTGCAGTTGATTCGTTCTTATCGTTAAAATAAGTAGAAGTACCGTGTGCATTGATGTAATCAATATCTTCAGGTTTCAAACCAGCATCTTCGATAGCTAATCTCATACCGCGAGCAGCACCTTCGCCGCCTTCGGATGGTTGAGTGATGTGGAAGGCATCATCCGTTAATCCGATACCGCAGATTTCGCCATAGATTTTCGCACCGCGAGCCAAAGCGTGGTCTAATGTTTCAAGCATTAATATACCAGCACCCTCGCCCATCACGAATCCGTCTCTGCCTTTATCGAAAGGTCTGCTGGCTAATTTAGGTTCGTCATTGCGAGTAGATAATGCTTTCAAGGCATTAAATCCGCCAACGCCCATAGGAGTTAAGACAGCTTCTGTTCCACCAGTTAAAATCACATCAGCATCGCCTCTTTGCAAATGTATGAAAGCATTTGCTAAAGCGTGAGTTGAAGTAGAACAAGCGGACACAGTAGCATAATTTACGCCTTTAAATTTAAAGCGAATAGCTATGTGACCGGGAACTATATCTAAAATTAACATTGGGATAAAGAAAGGAGAAATTCTGCTTGGATCGCCGTCTCGTTCGATTAAGCCTCTATGTTGTTTTTCGTAAGTATCCATTCCACCGATACCTGAACCTACGATTACTCCACATCTTTCTAAGTCAACTTTCTCTAAGTCGAGACCGGAATCTTCTACACACATTACAGCGGCAGACATAGCCAACTGAGTAAATCTGTCCATACGCTGAACTTCTTTACGGTTAATGTGTAATAGTGGATCGTAATTCTTAACTTCGCAACCGAATTTAGTAGCGAAATGTGTAGTGTCGAAGCCAGTTAAAAGGTCGCAGCCATTTTTGCCTTCGACTAAGCCATTCCAGTATTCTTCCAAGTTATTACCAATTGGAGTAACGGCTCCCATTCCTGTAACAACTACTCTTGGGAAATTATATTTTGACATATTTTTTCGTTTAATATTAGCAATAATACTTTTATTTTTTATTTATTAATTTCGATAATGACTTTAGATAATCATATTTACTCAAATTGCTCCCAATAGAAAAAGCTATTGGGAGCGAATCCGAGTAAGTAATTATCGAATTTATTTGATACATTTCAAATAATAATTATTCGAATTAAGCTTGTTTCGCTTCGATAAATTTGATAACGTCAGATACGGTTTGGATATTTCCGGCTTCTGATTCTTCGATAGAAATGTTGAATTCATTCTCTAATTCCATAATCAGTTCAACTGTATCTAATGAATCTGCACCTAAATCTTTAGTGAAATTCGCAGTTTCAGTTACTTGTGATTCTTCAACGCCTAATTTTTTAACGATTACATCTGTAACTCTTTGTTTTAAATCTGCCATTATAGCACCTTCTCAATTATTGTTATAAAATATTATTTTCAATTTATTTTTTGCCGCCATCGGCTAATTAATCTATTTAATTCTCAGCATTAGCAATTACATTACTAATCCGCCATCAACCTGAAGCACCTGTCCGGTGATATAGCTTGAGTCAGGACTTGCGAAGAAATATACTGCATTTGCCACGTCCTGCGGAGTAGCTCCACGTTTTAGTGGAATCACGTCTGTATATTTTGCTTTTTGCTCATCAGTCAATTTATCAGTCATCGGAGTTAATACGAATCCCGGAGCCACTAAGTTCACCAAAATATTTCTACTGGCGAATTCTTTAGCTAAGGATTTAGTAACGCCAATTAATCCTGCTTTAGAAGCTGAATAATTCACTTGACCGGCATTGCCCATAATTCCGATAACAGAACCCATATTAATGATTCTGCCGTATCTTTGGCTCATCATTTGCTTAACAACTGCTTTAGAGCAAAGGAAAGCACCTTTTAGATTTGTATCTATTACTGCATCCCAGTCCGCAATGTTCATTCTCAATACGAGTGTATCGCGAGTGATTCCAGCGTTATTTACTAATATGTCAATTCTGCCGGCTTCTTTGATTACTACGTCCATAGCATTGGTTACAGATTCGAAATCCGTAACGTTCACTTGCACGCAATGTACGTTTTGACGTAACTCTGCATCTTCGATGAATTCAACGCCATTTTCCGGCAATACGTAATCTAATGCGTAAACGGTTGCACCTTCGCGTAGAAATCTTTCAGTAATTGACTGCCCGATTCCTCTGCATCCGCCTGTTACTACGGCTACCTGACCTGATAGTTTCTTTTCCATTATATTTCTTTTCTAAGTGTTATTTAAAAACTGCAAATATATCAAATATTTACTAATTTTTTTAGTATTATTTTATGCGATTAAGCTAAAAATGAATCCAATTCAGTTACCGTATCTATGCCTGCTATTTCAGCATCTGCTACGATACGTTTAACCAAACCTTGCAATACTTTGCCCGGACCGACTTCGATATATTTCATTATTCCGTCGTTTCTCATTTCGTTCATAGACTGAGTCCATTTCACCGGAGAAGTTAATTGAAGAATTAAAGCTTCTTTTATTTCATTCGCATCGGTTAATGGTTTAGCGAATACGTTAGAATATACCGGAACTTTCGCATTGTTAAAATCAGCACCTCTAATTGCTTTTTCTAATTCTTCTTTCGCTGGCAACATTAATGGCGAGTGGAATGCTCCGCTCACTACTAATTCTTTTACCATTTTAGCACCAACTGTTTTGAAATCGGCTGCTTTTGCTCTTAAATACTCAGCAGAACCGGATATTACTATTTGTCCGGGAGAATTATAATTTGCTGGAACGATAACTGAGCCTTCGCCTTCGTTAGTCAATTTCTGGCATAATTCTTCAATTTTGGCTTCGTCTCCGCCTATAACAGCGAACATTGTGCCCGGCTCGAATTCTCCGGCATTGAACATTAAGTGTCCACGAAGCGAAACTAATTTAATAGCTGTTTCGAAGTCTAACACTCCGGCGGCATAAAGAGCGGCATATTCGCCGACTGAATGACCGGCTACGGCATCATAGCTAATTTTATCTTTAATTAATTCAGTAATTATAGCTGAATGTAAGAATAAAGCCGGCTGAGTATATCGAGTTTCTTTCAACGTCTCTACCGGACCTTCGAAGCAAATTCTGCTAATTGAATAGCCCAAAGCTTCGTCGGCTCTTTTTACGAGTTCTTGAGCTAAAGGATATTGATCATAAATATCTTTTAGCATCCCTACGTATTGCGAACCTTGACCAACTGCTAATAAAGCTGTTTTCATTTATATATTTACCTGTTTACTTTTCAATATTAAATTAGTTACCGTTAGTATTCCATTTTAAATAGACTGCACCCCAAGTAAAGCCTGCACCGAAGCTGGCTATTACCACGTTGTCGCCTTTTTCTAATTGTTTGTCTGCTGATAATTCAGATAAACAGATTGGAATAGTAGCTGAGGTAGTATTACCGTATTTTTCAATATTAATCTTAACTTGATCTTTACTAATGCCCATTCTATCGGCAGTAGCTTTGATAATTCTCAAATTTGCTTGATGAGGCACCAACCATTTAATGTCTTCAGATTTAAGATTATTTTTTTCCATAATCTCTACTGATACATCCGCCATACCTTTAACGGCAGCTTTGAACACAGCTTGTCCTTCTTGATGGATAAAGTGCTCTTTATTAGTTACTGTTTCGATAGTAGCAGGATGAGCCGATCCGCCGGCTTTCATTTTCAAGTGTGGTTCGCCCGCACCGTCTATATTGAAGATAAAATCGCGTAATCCGCATTCGGGATCGTCAGACATTTCAATTATCGCAACGCCTGCACCATCGCCAAATAGAACAGCTTGATTTCTATCGTTAATGTCTAAGATAGAAGTCATTTTATCGGCACCGCAAAGCAGAATTCTTTTAGCTGCTCCGCTTTCAACTAATTTACAAGCATTTACTAATGCGAATACAAAACTAGAGCAAGCGGCATTCATGTCGAATCCCCATGCTTTTTTAATACCTAATTTCCTCTGCACTAAAGCAGCAGTAATCGGGAATAAATGATCGGGAGTTACCGTTGCTACTATTACGCAGTCAATGTCGTCCGGAGTTAATCCTC
>CAZIIZ010000222.1:0-5597 GCA_964539225.1 uncultured Hyphomicrobiales bacterium
CCTTTAATTGCTCTCCAGCTTTTACGATTGAAATTCATTTCAGTATCTTTAAAAATTACTGCACCTTTCGAAGTGGCACGGCTATGAGCAAACGAAGGACCATAGTTCGAGCTAGCAAAATCATTAGCTTGCTCAATTAATATATCAACTAATTCATCGCTGTAATTCATTGTTTTTCTTTCTTTATATTCAACTATATGCTATAATATTCTTAGAGCATTGAGTAGATGGCTAATTTGTTATTTATTTTGATAGTTTTTACATTAAGACTATTACAAAAGTCATTAATAAGGATTCCGCCAGTAGTATTAGCAAATTAATATTACAAACAATATATGTAAGGTGTTGGTAAAACAACAACTTCAGATTCCTGCATCCGCTCGAAGACTCGCTCGCAGGAATGACAAATTTAATTCTCGTAAGTTTTGCAACAGTCTTACATTATTCATGCACTACAAAATTAACCAAAATATCGGAATTACTACGAATATTTTATTACGTAAAACAAAACCATTGCGAAACTCACAAATTGAAATGATTAGATGCAAGATAGCATTGCTACTGTTTGAGTTGTAAATACAAAAATGTGAACACAATCGGTATTTATCTATAAACGCTAAACAGCCTCGTCTGATTAACTCAAACGAGGCTGTTTATACAATTTTAAATTTATACGTTAGTGTTGATTACTTGCTTAAAGCGTGTTTAAGCGACATATAGCCTACGGTACCGAATCCCATTAAGAACATTAATTGGAATGGTATAGCAGCAATCTCCATATAATAAGCGGAGATACCAATGCCGACTACATAATACAATGCTAAACCTAATTCGATAAATACTACTCCACCAATTTTTTTGGAAACATATTTTTTCTCTTTCCAATTATCTTGATTATTTACGATTTTAAATTTAGGAGTACGAACGAATCCAGATTTCTTGTTTAATAAAGCCTCGAAAACAGCTTTAGAATTGTTAATCGCCAAGCCCATACTTCCGGCTAAGAATACCGGGAATAGCAACAAGCGTTTACGCCAATCTAAATTAATCGAACGTTGGGCATACATATAGAACAAGAAAGTGGAAATAGAAGCAATAACAAATACGGACATAATTGAATAATATATATCCAATCCTTCTACTTGGTTTTTCAATATCACGATAGGAATATTAAGCAATGCCACAAGCACAATGAACGGAAATACGATATTGCTGGACAAATGTACGAAACTCTCTAATTTCACCTTGAACGGTAAATCTGATCTAAATACTTTAGGTAATATTTTTTTACCGGTTTCAATTGATCCTTTAGTCCAACGGAACTGTTGAGCTTTAAGAGAGTTGATGTCTGCTGGCAATTCTGCCGGAGAAGTAACATCGTTCAAATAAATGAATTTCCATCCTTTTAATTGAGCTCTATAGCTCAAATCCATATCTTCAGTCAAAGTATCTGCTTGCCAGTTACCGGCATCAAATATAGTCGCTTTACGCCAAATTCCTGCTGTACCATTGAAGTTGATGAAAAAACCGGCTTTGTTGCGAACTTGTTGTTCCATACAAAAGTGACCGTCCAAATTCAAAGCTTGAGTACGAGTTAGGAATGAGTATTCTTCGTTCAAATGTTCCCAACGAGTTTGCACCATACCAACTTTATCGTTGCCGAAATGCGGTATAGTCATCATAAGGAAATCTTCATTAGGCACAAAATCAGCATCGAAAATCGCTACGAATTCGCCTTTGCAAAATTCGAGTGCATTTTTCAAAGCACCTGCTTTATATCCGTCGCGATTCGTGCGATGAATATATTGGATATCGAATCCTTGTTCTTGATAGGTTTTGACTAAATTCTGAGCAATCTGTATAGTTTCGTCTGTAGAATCGTCGAGTACTTGGATTTCTAATTTGTCTTTTGGATATTTGATTTTACACACTGATTCAATTAGCCTTTCGATAACATAAAGCTCGTTGAACAGCGGGAGCTGGATTGTAACTACCGGTAATATTTCCGGCAGACCATTGTCAATGTGATGGACGTTTTGAGTTTTGTGATAATAGTAAAGCATCACTAACCCATGAATACCGAATGCGAACAGAACGCATAGGGAGAAGAAGTAAAGTATGAGTATCAAACTTTCCATATCTTATGGTTTGCACTCCAATTGTTGTTAATACTGTGAATAACTAAATTATCTATTTCAATTTTTGCTTCGGAGTACTATCTCCGAATTCCCCTCTTTATGTTCGTTGTTTACTATGAGTGTAAATAACGAACTACGAAATTAAGCAATTTTTCGCCGAATTATCCTAATTATTTTTTTGCGTCTCTATGTATCTATTAATATAAGTATTTACGAACTCAGATTTTATTTAGCCATTCGCATATTTTTTACAACCCCATATTCGAAATCAATAATGGCACGTTATAATAATTATAATTTAAGCTCTAAAATACTAAATAAAGAATCTAAAAAATAAGATTTAGCCAAAAATTTATTTTCCACTTTACAAAATATTATCAATTAAAATCATAAAATTTGTATTTTTGTATTCCAAAAAAATGATTTAATTATTTAATACAGAATAGAAATGGCAATAAGAATATTCGTAACGGGCGGCACATTCGATAAAGAATACAATGAATTGAATGGCGAACTGTTTTTCAAAGACACTCATCTTCACGAGATGCTTAAATTAGGACGCTGCAAAGCTCCAATAGACATCAGAACCTTGATGATGATAGACAGTATTTATCTTAATGACGAAGATAGAGAATTAATCGCTAAAAACTGCTTGAAATGCGATGAATCGCAAATAATAATCACTCACGGCACCGATACTATGGTCGAAACAGCACAAGTGATTGCTGAAAAAGTTAAAGATAAGACTATAGTCTTGACCGGAGCGATGATACCGTACAAATTTGGCAGCTCCGATGGTTTATTTAACCTGGGTTCTGCTATTGCTTTCGTGCAAACCTTGCCGCCGGGAGTTTATATTTCAATGAACGGTAGAATCTTCAACTGGGATAATTGCAAGAAAAACAAAATTATTGGCGAATTCCAAGAAATACAATAATTTTCCCGTAATTATTAGATTATACAATTTTGCCTTACTGAATATCAAATTTTCAGTAAGGCAATTTTGTAAATATAAGCTATTATTGATGTTTATGAATTTCTTAAATGGAGAGTATTTCTCTCGCACGACTCAATGCAGAATCAATATTCGGATGTAAATTATTCTCACCAAATACGTCGATTAATCCTGCTTGTTCAATTGCAATTAACGGTTGAGAATGCACACCGGACAATATGAACTCAGTGCCGTGCTTTCTATTCTCGATACACATTTTTTCTAAAAGTGATATTCCGGTAGAATCTATTGCCGGAACATTACGCATTCTAATGATCAAGACCCGAGGTCTGTCTGCGACTCTGTCTATAGCTTCGCGGAATTTGTCAACCGCACCGAAGAAGAATGGACCATTTATCTCGAAAACTTCTACTCCCTTTGGCACTATTTTCGAATCAATTGATTGCAAATCTTCTACTTCCTCTTCATTGAACTCTCTGGTTACAACTCCTACATTAGTAACTAAAGCCATTCTTCTCATAAACAAGAAGACGGCGAGAATCATTCCTACTTCTATAGCAATTGTTAAATCGAATACTACAGTTAGAAAGAAAGTGATTAATAGCACCGACACGTCGCTCTTAGGACTTTTCATTACACGAATAAATGAACGCCACTCGCTCATATTATATGCAACGATAATAAGTATAGCCGCAAGCACCGAAAGCGGTATCAGGCTGGCATAAGTACCGAAGAAAAGCATTACTAATAGCAAAGTCAAGGCATGAATAATTCCGGCTACCGGAGTTTTACCGCCATTTTTGATATTAGTAGCAGTTCTAGCAATAGCTCCCGTGGCAGGAATACCACCGAATAACGAAGAAGCAATATTTGCCATACCCTCGGCAACGAGTTCCATATTAGAACGATGACGGCTACCAATCATACCATCGGCAACTACCGCTGAAAGCAGAGCTTCGATTGCTGCAAGAATTGCGATTGTAACGGCAGGCTCAATTAATTGTCTGGCTTGAGCTAAAGTAAAATGAGAGAAATCTGCCATTTGTAAGGACACCGAAATCTGACCGAATTTTGTGCCAATAGTCTCTACTGGCAAATTGAAGATATATGTTACAATAGTAGCAAGCAATAATGCTACTAATGAACCCGGAATCTTCTTGTTAAATTTCTGCCAAATTAGAATCAAAGCTACTGAACCAGCTCCGATTGCCAATGAATACCAATTTATCAGATGCAAATTAGTAAAATAGGCATACCATTTATCATAGAACTCGGACGGCACCTTGGCTAAAGTCAATCCCAAAAAGTCCTTAATCTGAGTTGAGAAAATTATCACTGCGATACCGCTCGTGAATCCGACGATTAACGGATGCGGAATAAATTTAATCACCGTTCCCATCTTGGCAAAGCCCATTATCATAAGCAATATTCCAGCAAGGAACGTCGCAAAGGTCAATCCGGCTAATCCATATTGCTGAACTATGTTGAACACTATAATAACAAATGCTCCGGTAGGTCCGCCGATTTGTACTTTACTGCCGCCAAATGCAGAAATTATAAAACCAGCAATAATTGCTGTCAGAATACCTTTTTCGGGGCTGACTCCGCTTGCTATTGCAAACGCAATCGCTAAAGGCAGTGCTACAATACCAACAATTACTCCGGCAGATAAATCCGATAAGAACAAACTCTTATTATATGTTTTAAGAGTTGTAAATAATTTAGGTTTTAACATTTTTAAATCTTTTAAGTATAACAATTAAAATAACAAGCTACAAATTTACAACAAAGATTGATAGCTTATTCACATATATAAATTATTATTTCTCGCAGAAATTTTGTAAATTGATGTTATTAAGTACAATTAATTAACCCGAACTTACAAAATTAAATAATAAAGGATGCTCCAATTCGTTTAAGTGCGTTTTGTGTAATGTATTAGAAGGTTTATAATGAGATTTTGTTTCTCAAATATTAAATTATGTATTGTTATTATTGCCATGAGTGTGATGCTTCCGTCAATAACTTTTGCAAATGACTTCAAATTTGATGCTCAAGTAGAAATAGTCAGTATGTACAATTTCAGAGCTATCGACTACGGCAATTCTCCTGCTATCCAACCCAAAATGCAAGTATTTTTTAAAAACTTAGAATTCTTTGCTTGGGGTTCGCAGGCATTAATTGCCCGTGAAATGTTCGAAGGCGAGAAAGTGCCTTTCAACGAAGTGGATTGGGGTTTCAAATATCACATAGAAACTGCTATCGGCAAATTCATTCCAGCTATTACAGCATACTACTGCCCATTCGAGAAGAAGAAATTCTTCGACTTACGTGGATTAGAAAATTGGCAGAAGCGAGGTTCGCAAACAATAAACTTCGCTTTCGATTATATTGTGTCGCCTGAGCTTCCAATCAAATTGACCGTAGATCATTGCTTTCACAACGATCCGCAGAAACCAATTTACGCTGAAGTCGGTTATACATTCACGCAAGATAATTATACC